>NZ_JBQGUZ010000020.1:0-61753 GCF_052078135.1 Acinetobacter lwoffii | reverse complement strand
CAGAATAACTTTCAACTTTTGCCAGTGTTGATCTGTCAGCATGGTACGAGGCATAGCGAATAGTAAAATTGGGTTTGGCGATTTGATTTTACTACTTCGCTATTTTTTTAAACTAAAAGTGTCAACACACCCTAATACCCGATTCTTTATTTTTGATAGTAAAAGTGATCATCTGGTTTATGAAGATCGGGACTTTAAAGAATATCATTGGGATCAGTCTAAATATAATCGAGTCAGGGAAGGGGATTTCTTTTTATATCGACGACCGCAAAAAGCCTCTGAAATTAAAAATCAATTCTATCTTTATGGTGCAGGCCGTATAGCCAAGATTATTGCAACTAATGCTATTCCTCAAAATCATCAAAAACGCCAAACCAAACCGGTCTTTGCGGAAGTGATTGATGGTATACGTTTTATAGATCCTATTCTGCAGTCCGATTTGGAAGATTTTCAATGGACTTTTAAACCACGCGGAAATACTTGGGCACATTTTTTTCAACAATATGGCATGAATGAGATCACGGCAGATGATTTTTGGCGATTACTTAAATTAGCGGGAAGAGGAGAAAAACAGGACACTTTACTAGATACGCATTTGCGTCAAGAAATCCTTGATTATAGTGTTGAAGATCAATATGCAAGGGTAAAGGTTCGCGGTTCGCCACACCAGAAATTTGCTTTACAAGTTAAACTTAATTATCAATATCAATGTGCGATCTCAGGCATTAAGGCCAAAGCCTTTTTAGTGGCTTCTCATATCGTACCCTGGTCTGAAAATCAGGCACATCGAAAAAATCCGCGTAATGGAATTTGTTTATCTTCTTTATTGAATCAAGCTTTCGATCAGGGATTTATCACGTTGGATGAAGGGCTTAAAGTGTGTATCGCGAATCAAGCCAAGCAAGATGCGAGTTTATACGCCTATTTAAAACTTTATCACGGTAAACGAATCGACGTACCAAAACGTTTTGCCCCTGATCCGGTATTTTTAGCCTGGCATAGAGCACACCGGTTTTTAGAACAACCCAATGATCTTTAAAAGCGAGCGGTATGAGAGAAATGATAGGCACAAAAAAAGCACTCTAAGAGTGCTTTTTTCAATATCTTGCTTCTAAATTATAGAGCAACGATATTTACAGCTGTCGGGCCTTTTTGACCTTGAGCTACGCTGAAAGAAACCTTTTGGCCTTCAACTAAAGTTTTGAAACCTGAACCAGTGATTTCGCTGAAATGAGCAAAAACGTCTGGACCTGATTCTTGTTGAATGAAACCGAAACCTTTAGTTTCGTTGAACCATTTTACTGTACCGTTAACTGTATTAGACATAATATAACCTATTGAATCGTATGAATTTATAGCCAAAATTTCAGATGACTAACTGTAACTTTGAAAAATAAAAAGGATGGAGCTTTTTGATCTGTAATACGAAGGTTTATGACTAAAACTGCGATACTTAAAAGAAGACTAACCAAAACAAGAATTTTTCTAGTTGGGAATATCATACCGCTTATTTTCAGATATACAAGCGTTTTATTTGGCTAATTTATTAGGATGTTGAAAAATATAAAATTAAATTTGTATATTTTCTATCCAGAAAGGTTTTTTAAGTTGAAGAAGGGCATCTACATCAATAAAAAGAGCGCCGAAGCGCCCTTTTCAAGTCAATTTACAGCTTAGTAATCGAAGCTAAAGTGTTCTGGCGCGAGTGCCGTCATGGTTTTAGACGGATTCACCATCGCTTCTGCATGACCTTGGGTACGTGGCAGAATACGTTCAAAGTAGAAATCAGCAGTTTTGATTTTTGCTTTATAGAACTCTGGTACTTCCGCACCATCGCCAGAAGCCAGTTTGGCTGAAGCGACTGCGGCTTGTTGTGCCCAGAAGTACGCCATCATCACATAACCGGAGAACATCAGGAAATCGACTGATGCAGAAGAAACGATGTCGCGGTCCTTACGTGCAGCCAGCATGATACGCACAGTTAGTGCATTCCACTGTGCACAGAGCTTGGTTAAATCCCAGGCAAAGCGGCGCATATATTTATTACGTGCATGCTGACCGCAGAATTTCAGGATTTCAGCAGTGTAATCACGAATAACTTTACCTTTTGATGTCAACAGCACTTTACGGCCAATCAGATCCAGTGCCTGAACACCTGTTGTGCCTTCATACAGGGTAGAGATACGTGAGTCACGTACGATCTGTTCCATGCCCCATTCTTTGATATAGCCATGTCCACCGAAGACTTGCATACCGTGATTTGATGCCTCATAACCCATTTCGGTCAGGAAGCCTTTCAGGATTGGAGTATAGAACCCAAGATGGTCATCATGCTGTTCAAATGCTGCAGTATCGCCACGCAGCAAAGCATCATTCATGTTGTCGGCAATTTTTGCTGCATGATAAATCATGGCACGGCCACCTTCAGCAATGGCTTTTTGCGTCAACAGCATACGGCGTACATCGGCATGATGAATGATCGCATCCGCCACTTTTTCTGGATCTTTTTTGCCAGACAAGGCACGCATTGACATACGTTCTTTAGCATAAGGTAAAGCACCCTGGAACGACAGTTCAGCATGACAAATACCCTGAATCGCAGTACCAATACGCGCCGTGTTCATAAAGGTGAACATAGCGTGCAAGCCTTTATTCGGTTCGCCAATCAGGTAGCCAGTCGCATTGTCAAAATTCAGTACAGCCGTTGCTGAAGCGCGAATCCCCATTTTGTGTTCAATCGAACCGCAGTTCACTGGATTACGCTCGCCGATCCCGCCATCTGCAGCAGCAATAAATTTCGGTACGATAAACAGAGAAATCCCTTTGGTACCTTGCGGCGCATCTGGAAGGCGTGCCAGTACGATATGTACGATATTTTCAGTCAGGTCGTGCTCACCTGCGGAAATAAAGATTTTGGTGCCTGAAATGGCATAGCTGCCATCTTCTTTCGGCTCTGCTTTGGTCTTAACTTGACCCAAGTCAGTACCACATTGCGGCTCAGTCAGACACATGGTGCCCGCCCAAGTTCCTGCAACTAAGTGAGGCAGATACGTGTTTTTCTGCTCATCGGTACCATATTGCATGATAGTGTTGATACAACCCACACTTAAACCCGGATACATCTGGAATGACCAGTTTGCAGTCCCCATCATTTCCGATTTGATCAGGTTTAAAGACATTGGCAGGTTTTGGCCACCAAATTCTTCAGGATAAGACAGACCTTGCCAGCCACCTTGTACGAACTGGTCGTAAGCTTCTTTAAAGCCTTTCGGTGTTTTTACTTCGCCATTTTCAAAATGACAGCCTTCTTCATCACCGCTTTGATTCAACGGCGACAGTACATTTTCACAGAAATCTGCAGCGCCTTCTAAGATCATATCTACCGTGTCGGCATCGGCATATTCACCATTCGACAAATTCTGGTAGTGCGCAGGGTAGTCAAGCACTTCATTCATAAGGAAGCGAATGTCGTGTAAAGGGGCTTTATATGCTGGCATGCGTTTAATCCTGATTGAAATTAGTTTTGGATTATCTGTATCGATTCTTTGATTATTCACATTCGGGATAAAAAAACATTGATGAATTCAGTGAATAAAAATGTCAGAAAAGCGAATCGATTTTTAAGGCTAATGAATGAAATCATCGAATTTCATCATTAGGTGTTTACATTACAGGAAGATTAAAAACTTGTTATATCAATGGAATTTAATGAGTTAAAAGGTGATTTGTCCAGTATATTTTTGTATGAATTGTGCTCGGATTCAGGTCGCAAAATAACTCATTCTAAAATGTCATTAAAACCAATTCATGGTTTTTCAGCTTATAAAAAGTAGTAGGAGGAGAGTAAAGGGTTGCAGTTGCAACCCGAACTGAACTCATTGGAGAGATAGGGGTTTTAAAGAAACTCTTTTAAATCCGGCTTGATACCATTCCAGATGTAAAAAGATTCAATTGCCTGACCGACCAGCATGCCAAAACCTTCAGATGTCGGTACACCGCGTACTTTGGCTTGATCGAGAAAGGAAGAAGGTTTGCCATAGGCCATTTCATAGGCCCGTTTAAACTGTAACGCCTCTGGTAAAACCAAAGCATCACCACTGAGGCTGGCAGAGGTGGCATTAATCACCAAATCAAATTCACCGGCTAAATTGTCTAGTGAAATCGCCTGTAATTCGACTTGAGGTACGGCATCCTGAAGATCAGCGACCAGTTGTTCCGCGCGTGCCAAGGTACGATTGGCGATTACGATTTTTTTCGCACCTGCTTGGGTTAGTGGATAAATCACACCACGCGTGGCACCGCCTGCTCCAATAATCAGAATATTGGTATTTTCCAGTGGCCAGTCTAAGGCACGGATGGCTTCAACCAGTCCCTGACCATCGGTATTGTCGCCATGCAGGATGCCATTTTCCATCCATAGCGTATTCACTGCTTTGGCAATTTTGGCCCGTTCACTCAGCACCTGACATTGGCCAAAAGCCTGCTCTTTGAAGGGGACAGTAACATTCAGGCCGCTACCGCCCTGGCCAAAGAATTCCTGAATGTTGGCTTCAAAGCCATCCAGTGGAGCCAAACGTTTACTATAATTCAGGTCGATCCCAGTTTTGGCTGCAAAGGCGTGGTGCAATTCTGGAGAACGTGATTGTTCAATCGGGTTACCAATCACGGCAAATTTTTTGCTCATTTCACAATGTCCATGTGCGGAAATGGCCATCAATATACGTGAAAAAGCGCAGGGACTAAAGCCTGCGCGATTTTAAATTGCTGCTAAGTTATCAGGGTTTTAGGAGCTGCAAATATCCATAATATGTTCCGCAAACATCAGCGCCATACTGAGAACAACCCCAAGCCCAGTCAGGATACTCACCAGAATAGCAGCGCCATCCAGAATCAGATTATGACTCAAAATTGCGGTACTCATCGCGCTGATGGCGAGAGCAAGAAAAAGCCAAAAGGCCAACACAGGTAGATTTAATTGAAGATTATGCATTGTTATTCTCACTAGACATCAAATGGAATATGATCGATGTAGCGATAGGGTGCCGCGATCAAATCAGGTATTTCTATGCAGCAGTATAGAGGATATATCTATTAAAGCAGCCCTCTATTTGAGGGCCGTTTGTATCATTTCATTGCGTTGGATTTTAATTCTGTTAACCAGTCATGTGGTTTCAGGTAGTAATCTGTTAAGCGTTTTTCCGGTGAGCCCTCATCCCATTCAGGGCGATATGACCATCCGGTAAGCGGGGGCAGGCTGACCAGAATCGATTCAATCCGGCCACCAGTCTGCAAGCCAAACAGGGTGCCGCGGTCATAAACCAGATTGTATTCCACATAACGGCCGCGACGGTATAACTGAAACTCGCGTTGTGCTTCGGTATAAGGCTTATCCTGATTGCGCTGGAAAATCGGCAGAATGGCTTCCAGATATCCATTGCCTACAGCCTGCATATACTGGAAACAGGTTTCAAAATCCCATTGATTCAGGTCGTCAAAAAACAAGCCGCCAACGCCACGCTGTTCATCACGATGTTTCAGATAAAAATAATCATCACACCATTGTTTATGTTCAGGATAAACCTCTTCGCCGAATGGCGCACATAGATCATGCGCCGTTTGATGCCAAGACAGTACATCTTCATCATTCGGATAAAACGGGGTCAGGTCAAAACCGCCACCAAACCACCAAATCGGATCCTGACCTTCTTTTTCAGCCACAAATAAACGCACGTTGGCATGCGAAGTCGGTACATTCGGGTTTTTTGGATGGATGACCAGTGATACCCCCATCGCTTGCGCTTTGGCACCGGCAATATTGGGATGGCGTTCGGTCGCAGAAGCAGGTAGCTTGGAAATGTTGATGTGGGAGAACATTACCCCACCTTTTTCAATCACCGTACCATTTTGCAAAACACGTGAACGGCCACCACCACCTTCTGGACGCTCCCAGTCATCGATGATAAATTCGGCCGTACCGCCGCCAGCACGTTCCTGCTGTTCTAATGCTGCACAAATCCGTGCCTGCAAGTCGAGGAGAAATTCACGAACGTGTTGAATATCCGTAGATGTAGGATGCTGCATCAGAGCCCTCGTAGGGAAATAAAAAACTAACGACATCAAAGCATAAAATCAGTCAAAGATTAAGGTCTAATTTGGTGATGCAATTCATCAGCCCAGACATTACATTCCACTATTCATAAGCAGAATGCATCATTAAATCCGACTAAATGGCTAGGTTGAATTCTTTTTTCAAGCTCAGCACAATAACTCACAAGCGCTCATTGGCTTGAGCATTTCTCGACGGTAATAGGTGGGTCTCATGTCGGTACAGGTCAATTCCCTGATTCAAAAATACAATGTTCCCGGGCCACGCTATACCAGTTATCCCACTGTTCCGTATTGGGAAGAGCAGAATTTCTCGCTGGAACAATGGAAGCAAACGCTAAAAAAGTCTTTTGATGAATCCAATCAAAGCGAAGGCATTAGCTTGTATATCCACCTGCCATTTTGCGAAAGCCTGTGTACCTTCTGCGGGTGTCATAAGCGCGTGACCAAACGCCATGAAGTCGAACAACCTTATATTCAGGCACTGCTGAAAGAATGGGGTCTATATTGCGAGTTATTACAAGAAAAGCCCATCATTAAAGAGATTCATTTTGGTGGAGGAACGCCGACCTTTTTTTCAATGGCACATCTGGCTCAACTAATTCAAGGCATTCTGGCCAAAGCAGACGTAGCGCCTGTACATGAATTCAGTTTCGAAGGTCATCCCAATAATACTACGCGTGAACATTTGCAGGGATTGTATGACCTGGGTTTTCGTCGGGTCAGTTATGGTGTGCAGGATTATAACGAAACCGTGCAAAAGGCGATTCACCGGATTCAGCCTTATGAAAATGTTAAACAGGTGACCGAATGGGCGCGAGAAATTGGCTATGAATCGATTTCCCATGATCTGGTCTTTGGTCTGCCATTTCAGAGTCTGGATGATGTCTTAAATACTATTGAGCAAACCAATTCGCTCTTGCCGGACCGTCTGGCTTTATATAGCTATGCACATGTCCCCTGGATTAAAGGTAATGGTCAGCGCGGTTTTAAAGATGCCGATGTGCCCAAAGATGCGATCAAACGGGAATGCTATGAAGCGGGTAAAAAGAAACTTCTGGCACATGGCTATCATGAAATTGGTATGGATCATTTTGCCTTAGAAAAAGATGCGATGTACCAGTCCTTTCAAGCGGGAACATTGCACCGCAACTTTATGGGATATACCGCCTCTAAAACCCAGGTGATGATTGGGCTAGGCATTTCTTCAATCAGTGATAGCTGGTACAGCTTTGCGCAGAATGTGAAAACCATTGAAGAATATTATGAATGCCTGGCGCGCAATGAAATTCCGGTATTTAAAGGACATGTCTTAAATCAGGAAGATTTGATCATCCGGCAACATATTCTAAATTTGATGTGCAGCTTTAGCACCTCATGGGAAAATTCCGAGATGCTTTTCCCTGAAATTGATGAGGTTTTGGAACAGCTTGAGGAAATGGCACAGGATGGTTTGATTCAATTTTCAGACTCGTCAGTCACGATTCTGGAGAAAGGGAAACCATTTGTACGCAATATCTGTATGGCTTTTGATTTACGTTTAAAGCGACGGATGCCAGAAAGTCGGATTTTCTCCATGACGATTTAGAATCTCTTCCTAAGCTATAAAAATCCCTCCAAACCTTTCTTTAAAAAGGGAGGCTTACTTTCCCCTCTTTTTTAAAGAGGGGCTAGGGGAGATTCTTTAAAAATCATCTTTTTTATAAAGATGTGCCATGCGTTCGTGCTTGGTCTTGAGATATTGTTCATTAAAAGGGTTTAAACCCACAGTCAAAGGCACACGATCGATCACGTTAATTCCCTGGGCTTTTAAAGCCTCAATTTTAGAAGGGTTATTGGTCACCAGGCGTACTGCTTTCACCTGTAAATGATCCAGCATGATGCTGCACATATCATACTGGCGTGCATCTGCGGGCAGGTTCAGCATTAAATTGGCATCTACGGTGTCATGTCCCTGATCTTGCAGAGCATAAGCGCGAATTTTATTGGTCAGGCCAATGCCACGACCTTCCTGACGCAAATACAGAATGACTCCGCGGCCCAATTCATTGATCAGTTTTAAAGTCGCTTGCAATTGCGGGCCACAGTCGCATTTGAGCGAAGCAAAGGCATCACCGGTTAAACATTCAGAATGCACACGCACCACTACAGGCTCATCTGATATTTCTTCAAGTCCTTTGGAAAGTGCGACATGTTCTTCGCCAGTCTCAGGGTCTTGAAATACAGTAATTTTAAATTCACCGTGAGCGGTAGGTAATCTTGACGTTGCGACAAATTCGATTGGCACAGCTGAACCCGTTAAATCCTGAAATTGGCTAAAGTATAGCGTAATGATTGAACATTGGTAGAATTGCAAAGTCGAAATTCTGCAATAGATTTTCTTTTTTGTAGAAAGCGAACGATAATAGTTGATAAATAGTAAGATTATTCAGGATAATCGTAGGCTGCAATTTTTTCACCCCGACGAGATCATTGTTTAATATTGCATCGCTAGAAGCGTAGCTGAATTGAAGCTGCTACAATTCAGCTATATGATCGGGTACTCCCCATTGACCTAGCTTTAGATTTGCCAGGCTTTAGAAGGCTTTGCCATAATATGCTGTATACAGAAATCCCAACTCAACGCCCTGTAACACCGTTGCTTGATGCGATCAATCATCCTGAGCAACTGCGTGCACTCGAGCAAAGCCAGCTAGAACAAGTGGCGGATGAGTTACGTCAATTCATTTTGTATGCTGCCGGGCAAAGTGGCGGACATTTTGGTGCCAATCTCGGTGTGATTGAACTCACCGTGGCTTTACATTATTGCTTTAATACACCGCATGACCGCCTGATCTGGGATGTAGGTCATCAGGCCTATCCGCATAAAGTGTTGACTGGTCGTCGTGAACAGCTCACCACGATTCGTGCCAAAGATGGTCTGGCTGCGTTTCCGGCTCGTGAAGAATCTGAATTTGATACCTTTGGGGTAGGGCATTCTTCGACGGCGATTTCTGCTGGCCTAGGTATGGCGCTGGCACGTCGTTATCAGAACAAGCCGTGTGAAGTGGTATCGATTATTGGCGATGGCGCCATGACGGCAGGTATGGCTTTTGAAGCTTTGAATGATGCCGTGGCACACAGTGCTGATCTGATGGTGGTGCTGAACGACAATGATATGTCGATTTCTTGCAGTACCGGTGGTTTTGCCAAACATCTGGCTGCCATTTGGGAGCGCGGTGAGTTCGTTAATGTTACCGAGCAGGGTGAGGCATATGTACAGCCACATCCAGAATGGTTGTATAACTCGCGTTTGCACAGTGCAGCGACCGATGCTGCAGATAACTTATTCCAAGCCATCGGCTTTGACTATTTTGGCCCGTACGATGGTCATGATGTCAAACAGCTGGTGCATGTCTTTAATGCGCTGAAAAAGCGTAAAGGCCCACGCCTGATTCATGTCTATACTAAAAAAGGCAAAGGCTTTGCTCCGGCAGAATCCGATCAAATCAAATATCACGCGATTAGCAAAATCAACGCCGTTGCCGCCAGCAATACTGCACCGAAATATTCGGATGTATTTGGACAATGGCTTTGCGATGAAGCGGCACAAGATGCCCGTTTGCTCGCAATCACACCTGCGATGTGCGAAGGCTCAGGCATGGTCAAATTTGCCAAAGAATATCCAGAACGTTTCTTTGATGTCGCGATTGCCGAACAACATGCGGTTACCTTGGCTGCCGGTATGGCTTGTGAAGGCTTGAAGCCGGTGGTTGCAATTTACTCGACTTTCCTGCAACGCGGTTATGATCAACTGGTACATGACGTGGCTTTGCAGAATCTGGATGTTACTTTCGGTATTGATCGTGCCGGTCTGGTTGGTGAAGATGGCCCGACGCATGCCGGTGCTTATGACTATGCCTATATGCGTACTATCCCGAATATCGTGATCATGGCGCCGAAAGACGAAAATGAATGTCGTCAAATGTTGCATACTGCGTATTTATATCCAGGACCGGCAGCGGTACGTTATCCGCGTGGCAATGGACTGGGCGTCGAGATTCAGCAAAAGATGGTTGAGATTCCGATCGGTCAGGCGGAAATTGTGGCCAGTTTTAATGGGCAATATGACGAATATATTTCTGTGCTGGCCTTTGGTAGCCGGGTACAGGCTGCAGTCGACGCTGCTGAAGCATTTGCCGTGAAACATGAGATTGGCGTGCGTGTGGTTAACATGCGTTTTGTCAAACCACTGGATACTCAAATGCTCGATGATCTCGCTTTAAGCACCAGTCTGTTTGTCACGGTGGAAGAACATGCAGTGATGGGCGGTGCGGGTAGTGCCGTGAATGAATATCTGGCAGAAGCGCAGATTGTCAAACCGATACTGAATTTGGGTCTGGATGATACATTTATGGCACAAGCGACTCATGCACAGATGTTACAGCAGGCGGGGCTGGATGCGCAAGGTATTGAAAAATCAATCAATCAGGCTTGGTCCAACCTAGGGCAAAGCGTCTTGTCATAATATCTTAAAAATTTTAGACACATTTTTCCCAAAAAAGCCCTGATATTTGCTAAGATATCGGGGCTTTTATGCATTATTCTTTATCAGTGTCTTCAAATTTGTAGTGGGTGTTCAATGGAACCTATGGTGGTGATGGCTGCGCGTGCGGCTCAGTTAGTTGGTCAAGAGCTTTTAAAAGCGCATCAGAATCGTCATAAACTCGATCTACAAGTCGAAGAAAAAGGAATTGATGGTCCGGTAACGCGTGTAGATCGTTATTTGGAACAGTTGACCATCGATACCCTACGTAAAAGCTATAAAAATCACAGTTTCCTTGGTGAAGAGTTTGGCTATCAGGAAGGTAAAGGTCATGACGCCGATTGGTGTTGGGTGATCGATCCGCTAGATGGTACTTTAAACTTCATTAACGGTTTCCCGCATTTCTGTATCTCTATCGCAGTTCAGCACAAAGGCATTACTCAACACGGGGTGATTTATGACCCGGTGAAAGATGAGCTATTCTCTGCCAGTCGTGGTCGTGGTGCCATGATGAACCAGCGCCGTATTCGTGTGAATGTTAAAGACAGCCTGGAAAATACCTTTATGGCTGTTGGTCACGCTTATCGTGCCAAGCGTAATGGCGAAGTTGTGTCTTATGCCAAGAACCATTTTCAAACCCTGTTAAACGTAACTGAAGCTGGCGCGCAATATCGTCGTTCAGGTTCTGCAGCATTGGATTTAGCCTATGTTGCTGCAGGTCGTTTCGATGGTTATTTCGAACTTGGTTTAAAGCCTTGGGATATCGCAGCTGGCGAATTGATCGTGAAAGAAGCAGGCGGTACTGTAGTTGATGCACGTGGTGGTAGCGACTCTATGGAAAATGGTCAAGTTTTGGCTTGTTCAATGAAAATGCTTAAGCCTTTAATGCAAGCAGTTGTTCCTGCTTGGGGCGAAGCAGCAAAATAATCGGGTTTAGATGAATCAGATCTAATATTGAGAAAAGGCGTCCTTCGGGATGCCTTTTTTATGCATGGAAATTTAAGTTGCGAGAGACTGATGCAAGATTGTTTGTCTATGCTTGAATACTGGAAATATCAGGTGAATTGGCGAAAAGTGACTTTTTATACCGCCTGTTACATTTTTTATTATATTTTAAGTATCAGAAATATATAGATAAATTAAGAATAAGGGAAATTAGTTTTAAAACTTAATGACATTGTGGAATATTCTGCTATAATTCCGCCACGCACTTAATTTCTGTTCTTTACCTGAACACTATCTTCTAATCATTGTATGCGCGTGCTGTCCATAGAGAGGACATATCCTTCGCGCCCCAATCGCTTAAGCGATTCCTTCAGGTTTGCGGCCGTAATCATGCGTGCGTTATATCCACATCGTCGTTACTCGGATCGCTGCTGAATCCTAATATTTTCAGCATTATTTGCTGTGCCGCTTTTTGCCGATGTCCATAATTGTTATTTATTAAATGGAGCACCCACTTCAGGGTGAATACTCTCTATGAGCAAAACTTTTGCTGATTTTTCCCTCGACGAATCTCTAACCCAGGCTCTCGACGCTTTAGGCTTTACTACTCCTACTCCTGTACAAGAACAAGCGATTCCAGCTGCGCTTGAAGGCAAAGACCTTCTTGTGTCAAGCCAAACAGGTTCTGGTAAAACTGCTGCATTCTTACTGCCTACGTTAAATGCGTTGGCAAACCAAGATACATTAGTACCGTTTAAAGACCGTATGAAAGCGGTTACTCAACCGAATATTTTGGTGATTTCACCGACTCGTGAATTGGCACAACAGGTATGTCAAGACGCAATCGCATTTGTACGTCACATGAAAGGTGTTCGTATTGCGGCAATCATGGGCGGTATGCCTTTCGGTAAGCAAATTCAACAGTTAAAAGGCGCGCAAGTTGTTGTTGCAACTCCAGGTCGTCTACTTGACTTGGTGAATCGTCGTCAAATCAAATTGGATAAAGTTGACGCGTTAATCGTCGATGAAGCTGACCGTATGCTTGACCTGGGTTTCTCTGAAGACTTAGAAGCAATTGGTGAGTTGGCTGCAAACCGCAAACAGACTCTTATGTTCTCTGCGACTTTTGCACCACGTATCATTACACTTGCAGAACGCATGATGAATGACCCAATGCGTATTTCGATCGAAACTGGTCACTCTACAAATACTGATATTACTCAGACTTTGCATTGGACTGACGGTTTCGAGCACAAGAAAAAACTTCTTACTCATTGGTTGAACGAAGAAGACGTTGATCAAGCAGTTGTATTTGCGTCAACTCAAGAAGATACAGATATGTTGGCTGAAGAACTTGCTGAAGCAGGTCTATCAGTTGTAGCGCTTCACGGTGCTATGCCACAAACTGTTCGTAACCGTCGTTTACGTAGCATTCGTGAAGGTCGTGCGAAGATTCTGGTTGCAACTGACGTTGCAGCGCGTGGTCTTGACGTACCAACAATTTCACACGTAATCAACTTCGGTCTTCCAATGAAGAACGAAGACTATGTACACCGTATCGGTCGTACAGGTCGTGCGGGTCGTACTGGTAAAGCAATTACTTTGGCGACTTACCGTGAACGCGGTAAAATCCGTGCTTTGGAAGACTTCCTTGATGCGCGTCTAAACGTATCTGAAATTGAAGGTCTTGAGCCATCTCCACCTCCTGCACGTGGTAGCCGTGATGGCGCTGGTCGCGGTCGTGGCCGTGATGGCGGTCGTCGTGATGGCGGTCGTGGTGGTTTCGGTGGCGGTCGTCGTTTTGAAGGCGAAAGCAACTTCAAACGTCGTGAAGGCGGTGATGATCGTCCACGTCGTAGCTTCGATGACAAACCTCGTGGCGAACGTCCAGCATTTGGCGAAGATCGTCCACGTCGTGACTTTGGTGATCGTCCAGCTCCACGTCGTGAAGGCGGTTTCGGTGATCGTCCACAACGTTCGTTTGATGACCGTCCAAAGCGTGATTTCGGTGATCGTCCAGCTCCACGTCGTGAAGGCGGTTTCGGTGATCGTCCACAACGTTCGTTTGATGACCGTCCAAAGCGTGACTTCGGTGATCGTCCAGCTCCACGTCGTGAAGGTGGTTTTGGTGACCGTCCTCGCTCTAATGATGACAACCGTGGCAACCGTGTAGATTACAAACCAGCTCGTGAAGGCGGTTATGGTGATCGTCCAAAACGTGATTTTGGTGATCGTCCAGCTCCACGTCGTGAAGGTGGTTTCGGTGATCGTCCAGCGCGTTCATTCGGTGATGACCGTCCAAAGCGTGATTTCGGTGATCGTCCAGTACGTCGCAACTTTGATGACAAGCCACGTGGTGAACGTTCGTTCGGTGGTGAAGATCGTCCACGTCGTAAATTTAACGACTAATTCAGTCGCTAGATGAAGATAAAAAACCGGTAGAAATACCGGTTTTTTTTATGCATTGAGTTTTTTGCTTTTTAACGTAAAATGTCTACTAAATCATGTTTTGTCAGGGTTATGATAATTATTAATATGAAAAGCTTAACTCTTCGATCTCAATTGATAGAGGTGTATATGCCATATATCGCATTGACTTTGATTTTATGTAATATTATCTATTATTTATACAGTCTTTTTAATTAATCAATGTACCTAGCTCAAGCTTAAGTGCATATTTTTATTACAAAAAATACGAAATAATCCATTGTTGTCAGTTTTTATGATATTAAACCACCTTTTTCAACTGCTAACATTTTGAACTTCGTTCCTTTATAGTATGCATGCTGAAAAAATGCAGGAATAAACTCAGCTATGAAAAATCAAACAGCGCGAGATACTCAGTCTTTGATTGAAGTCAAGAATTTGAGCTTCAAACGAGGCGAGCGCGTGATTTATGACGACGTGAGTTTAAATATTCGTCGTGGGCAGATTACAGCCATTATGGGACCATCCGGAACTGGTAAAACCACCTTATTAAGATTGATCGGTGGGCAGCTGACGCCTGAGCATGGTCAGGTCTTATTGGATGGCAAAGATATTGCCTCGATGTCACGTTCCGAACTTTTTTCAGCACGTGCACGGATGGGTATGCTGTTTCAGAGCGGTGCTTTGTTTACCGATATGAGCGTGTATGAAAATGTCGCATTTCCGATTCGGGCACATACCAAATTGCCGGAACATCTGATTAAGGAAATCGTGGCACTGAAACTGGAATCAGTCGGTTTACGTGGTGCAGAACAGATGATGCCGTCCGAACTGTCTGGCGGTATGAACCGACGCGTGGCTTTGGCCCGTGCGATTGCGTTGGATCCTGAGCTGATCATGTACGATGAACCGTTTGCCGGACAGGATCCGATTGTGATGGGCGTTTTGACTCGTCTGATCCGTTCATTACGTGAAGCACTGGACTTGACCACGATTATTGTTTCACATGATGTTGCAGAAACTTTATCGATTGCAGACTACATCTATGTGGTGGCAGAAGGCAAAATTCAGGGCGAGGGCACACCGGTAGAACTAAAAGCACATCCATCTGCTTTTGTACAGCAATTCCTGACCGGTTCGGTAGAAGGTCCGGTGGATTATCAGTTTAGTCATCAAGCTTATTTAAGTGATGAGGTTCGTTCATGAATGCAATTGCCGCATTAGGTAGACGCGTTATTGAACGTGTACAGGGGATTGGGGTCGCGACCCTGATGCTGTTGCAGATTTTATTTTCCATGCCGACCTGGCTTGGCGTAAAGCTGTTTATTTATCAGATGTATCGGGTTGGGGTATTGTCCCTGCTGATTATTGTGGTTTCTGGCCTGTTTATTGGTGCCGTGCTTGGTTTGCAGATGTTTAGCATCTTGTCGACCTTTGGTAGTGAGTCGATGCTAGGAACAGCGGTCGCGTTGACCTTGCTGCGTGAACTGGCACCTGTGGTCGCTGCTTTGCTATTTGCAGGACGTGCCGGTTCAGCCTTGACTGCGGAAATTGGCTTGATGAAAGCTACTGAACAATTGTCCAGTATGGAAATGATCGGTGTCGATCCATTGAAGCGGGTAATTTCGCCGCGTCTTTGGGCAGGGATTTTTAGCTTGCCAATGCTTTCCGTCATCTTTGCCGCAGTCGGTATTATGGGAGGTAAAATGGTCGGTGTCGATTTTCTGGGTGCCGATGAGGGTGCGTATTGGAGCGGCATGGAAAGCAGTGTGCAATTTTATAAAGATGTCTTGAATGGCACTATTATTAAAAGTTTTGTATTCGCATTAATTTGTACCTGGATTGCGGTATATCAAGGCTATGCCTGTGTACCAACATCGGAAGGTATTGCAACTTCTACAACCCGTACAGTCGTATATTCTTCACTGTGCGTTTTAGGCTTTGATTTTGTGTTGACTGCGGTCATGTTCGGAGGTGTTTAATGAAATCACGTACTAGTGAGCTGGCCGTTGGTGTTTTTGTTATTTTGTTCGGGATTGCCCTGTTCTTTTTGGCGATGCGTGTCAGTGGACTGGTGGGAAGCAATATTTCCGACAGCTATAAAATGACGGCAACGTTTGAAAATGTAAATGGCATCAAGCCACGTGCCAAAGTCGCTTTAAGTGGCGTGAAAGTAGGACAGGTCGATGACATTACCTTAGATCCTGTAACGCGTCTGGCAACCGTGCATATGACCCTGGATGGCTCATTGACCTCATTTGATGCTGAACAGTTAAAGCAGGTTCAGCAGGAAGCACTGGAAGAGTTACGTTATAGTTCGGACTATACTGCGGCTGCACCTGCGCAACAAAAAGACATGGAAAAACAACTGTTAGCTAACATGAAATCCATCACCAATATTGATGAGGATGCTTATATTATGGTAGCGACCAATGGGTTATTGGGTGAAAAATACCTGAAAATTATTCCAGGTGGTGGTCTGAACTATTTGAAACGTGGTGATCAGATTGCCAATACCCAAGGCACCATGGAAATTGAAGATTTAGTGACGAAGTTCATTACTGGCGGTGCCAGTAAATCGTCGGATAGTCAAGAAACTGCTCCAGAACAGGCGACAGTTTCAGAATCGACTGATGCAGAACCTGCATTTGTTGAATAATAGATTGAGGAGATTTCAGTGAAGACTTTAGTAAAACAAACGCTTGCAGCAGGCATTCTTTCCACAATGGTTGCTGGTACAGTGTTTGCTGCACCGTCTGAAGCACCACCTGCTTTTATTAAAAAAGTGGCAGATGGTTTGATTGAGCGCCTCAAAGCCGATAATGCAAAATTGCAGAACAATCCGGCGCTGGTCAAAGCGATTGTCCGCCAGAATTTGGATCCATACATTGATTCACAGTCTTTCACGCGTATTGTGATGGGGACTTATGCGACGAACCAGTATAGTACTGCTGCACAGCGCGCGCAGTTTGAAAAGAATTTCCGTGAAACGCTCATTGAGAATTATGGTTCTGCATTTTCCAAGTTTAGTAATCAGACCTATAGCGTGCGTCCATACAAGGCCAGTAACAGCAAAAACCCTGTTGTAACCATCGACTTTAATAATAAAGGCGAGAAAATTCCGGTAGCGTTTCAGCTGGTGGACAAAGGCTCACAATGGAAAATCCGCAACATCAACGTATCGGGTATCGATCTAGGTTTGCAATTCCGTAACCAGTTTGCTGCGACAGTAAAACGTAATGGCGGTAATATAGATAAAGCTATTGCTAACTTCAAACCGGATGCAGAAGCTGCAATCGACAAGAACAAGAAATAATCAGATAGGTGAGCCGTGATTGTATTCAAGGATCAGGAATTGCAGGTTTCAGGCAAAATTGACTATGCCAATGCGCAGGACTATTACCTAAATGGTCTGCGTGTGGTTCAATCCCAGACCAAATTTCCGCTTGTGGTCAACTTGGCTGGGCTTGAAAGTGGCAGTACTTTGGCTTTGGCGGTATTGGTGCGCTGGTTGCGCCAGACGCCTCAAGCGCAAGGACTACAGTTTAAAGCTGTTCCTGCTAAAATGATGAATATCATTCAGGCCTGTCATTTACAGGATGATTTACAGATCATTCAGTAAATAAAAAAGCACCGAAAGGTGCTTTTTTATTGTTGATACATTTTAAAAGTAAATTCCTTCCTTTATCAAAAGGAGGTTAGGAAGGATTAAAATATGACCTCACCCTAACCCTCTCCTAAAAGGAGAGGGAACTTCCTCTCTAAATTTATGGAGAGAAATGATATTTTTAAAAACTACTATCTCAATAAATATTGGAAGTCCTCTCTCCCTATGGGAGAGAGTTAGAGAGAGGGTGAAGAAATTAAATCCACTTCTTCCATCTAAAGTAAATCAATGGCCCGATTAAAAAGCCGATCAAAATAATACTGACCATGATGAAGCTCATGGTGCCTTGTGCAAAAGGCAGAACTTCGGTATTCATGCCATAAATACTGGCAATGAGCATCGGTGGAGCGAGCATACTTGGCAGAATCGAGAATCGACGAATTGTATCGTTCTGTTCGGTGTTAATAAATCCGGACGTGGTATCGAGCAGAAAGCGCACTTTCTGAAAGAGGAAAGCATCATGTTCAACCAGCGAGCGTACATCTTCACTCAATTCTCGGATATCCGCATCATAAATATGACTGCCCAAGGCGCGTGGACGAGACAGGAAAGTCAGAACACGACGTAAATCGATCAGACAAAGCTGCGCTTTACCGAGCATATCTTCCAGTTGAGCCAGACGGGTAATCATGTCATCCAGATCGAGAATCTGTTCACGATGACGGTTATTCAACACTTCAGTTGAATATTTTTCTAAATCTTTATGGACATCTTCCAGAATGTCGGCCAGTTCATCCAGTTTGGCTTCGAGCAGGCCCAATAAAATCCAGGTCGGATCTTTATAATCGATTTCATAATCATTGCGGCGCGCACGGGCACGGAAGGCACGAAAAGCCACCAGCTTTTCGCCACGCAAGGTAAAAAGACGGTCCTTATGCAGAATGAATGCTACGGTTTGTACCGTCGCCAGCATGCTGGATTCATCTTCGTTTTCATTCTCGACCTGATAGTTTTTATTTTTGGTTAAAAAATAGGTGCTGATATGCAAAATACCGTCATCATCACGGTAAAATCGGGCACTAGAGGAGATATCTTCCAGCGATTTTAAGGTCGGTAAGTTTTGCGCATAGGCATCTAGAATCCATTGCTGCTCTTCTTGTGAAGGTGCAATCAGATCAAGCCATACTAAATCTGGATGTAGGTCGAAATCACCGTTAATCGTGATATCTTCTAAGCTACCGCGCTCTGTGGCGTAAAAGGCTTCAAGCATGCTGTCTTTTCTCCCTGGCGCAGTATGTGAATTGGAATGGGTGTATTTTAGACAAGGAATTGAATAAAAACACTGATATTAAGCAGTTATTTTTGGAAAAAACGCGCTTGCAGCGATTTCGTACAATATATCGTCAATTGGAGAGTGAAATAATGAATTCTATCGCAATTTTTTGTGGTTCAGCACTGGGCTCGGATCCTCTCTATGCCCAGATCGCCGAAAAGGTTGGCCAGACCTTGGCAGCAAGGCATCAGACGCTGGTCTATGGCGGTGGTCGTTCTGGCTTGATGGGGATTATCGCTGATAGTGCTTTGGCTGCTGGTGGCAAGGTGATTGGTGTAATTCCAAGACAGCTGGTCAATCGTGAACTGGCGCATCCGCATATTACCGAGCTATTTGTGGTCGATAATATGCACGAACGTAAAACCCGCATGTCGGAACTGGCACAGGGATTTATTGCCATTCCGGGTGGTGCAGGAACGTTGGAAGAAATTTTTGAACAATGGACCTGGGCACAGTTGGGAATTCATAAAAAGCCTTGTGCTTTTTTAAATGTAGATGGTTTCTATGATGATTTACTCAAATTTATCCATATGACGACCGAGAAAGGTTTTACCAAAGCGCGCTTTAGCGATGCTTTAATTGTGAGTGATAATCTGGATGATATTTTACGCCAGTTTGAAAGTTATCAGCCACCTGAAGCGAAATGGGGTATGGTCGATCAGACCGATCTTGTAAAATAAACTGTCCACAGCATGATTTGTAGAAAATAAATGAAAGTGATTACGGTGGCTGCGGCCATTATTTTAAATGAAGCGCAACAACTGCTGGTGGTTCGCAAAAAAGGGACATCCTGCTTTATGCAGGTCGGTGGCAAGCTGGAGCCAAATGAAGCACCAGAAGCAACGATGTTGCGTGAAATTCAGGAAGAAATTGGTACAAAGGCACAGATTCAGCAATTCATTGGGCGTTTTGAAACCCAGACGGCGAATGAACCTGATCATCAACTGGTGAGTTATGTCTATTGGGTAAGTCTGGATCAGGCACCGAAAATTGAAGCTGAAATCGCTGAAATGAAATGGGTCGATCTGGATGAAAAAGAGGTGCTGCTGGCACCTTTGACGACTGAAATTGTGATTCCATGGGTCAAGTCTCATTTACTTGCCCAAGCTTAAATTTTCAGATTTGTGCGCCCGCCAGGCAGGCTGCATAAATTTTTTGACAACCCAATTGTTCAAGTGTTTGGCTCAGTGCCCGAATCGAACTGCCAGTCGTGACGACATCATCAATAATCAGCACCCGACGATACCGTAGCTTGGAAATAGTGCTGATCTGGAATTGTGACTGGATGTCTTCAATCCGCTCCAGCCGGCTTAGACCTTTCTGTGAATGTTGTTTTAGTCGGGTAATCGGTTGCCAGATGGGTACATTCAGCTGTTTCGCCACATGTTTGGCCAGCACCAGAGATTGATTATAACCGCGCTCGGCCAGACGCTCATTCGAGATCGGCATCGGTACTATCGCACTGACTTTAGGCAGGTCTAAACTTAACAGCACACCTGCCAGTAAATTTTGCAAATGCAGTTTCTGTTCATATTTAAACAGTTGAATCAAACGATCCATCGGGTAGGCATAGTCGCAGGCAATCTGGAACTGCATTTCCTGCCGTTGAATGGTTTGATGTGCCCAGGGTAATTGTCGCCAGCAATCTTCACAGACTGAATGAATGGACTGATGGTCCGTCAGACAGAGCTGACAGGGCTGCAAGCGGGTCAGCCAGGATTTTCCATGTTGCAGTAATTTAAACATAGGCATAGCGCGGTGCTTCCGGTAGCCAGCGTTGCAATAATGCTTCGGCTTGATCAGGATAATCCTTGAGCATCTGCTGGGCCACATAATGTGCCTGATTGAGCAGGTGATCATCACGTTCCAGTTTGGCCACACGGAAATTCATGTCGCCAGTCTGTTTGGTCCCGAGTAGTTCTCCCGGCCCACGCAATTCTAGGTCTTTCTCGGCAATCATAAAACCATCATTGGTTTCACGCATGATTCTTAAGCGTTCCTGACCATTTTGCGAGAGCGGATGTTTGTACAGTAGGGCACAGAAACTGGCTTTGGCGCCACGGCCGACCCGACCGCGTAGCTGATGCAGTTGAGATAAGCCCAGACGTTCAGCATTTTCAATCACCATAATGGATGCATTCTGAACATCCACACCGACCTCAATTACGGTAGTGGAAATCAGCAGCTGTAATTCATTATTTTTAAACTGCTGCATTACCGCCTGTTTTTCATCTGCTTTCATCTTGCCATGTACCAGTCCGATATTCAGCGCAGGAAAGCGTTCCCGAATTTCAGCAAAAGTCGCTTCTGCGGCCTGAGCATCTAGGGTTTCGGACTGTTCGACCAGGGTGCAGACCCAATAGGCCTGCTTGCCTTCGGCACAGTTGCTGGCAATCCGTTGCAAGACTTCTTCGCGCCGGTCTAATGGAATGGTCACGGTCTGAATCGGGGTGCGGCCCGGTGGCAGCTCATCAATTACTGAGGTATCCAGATCACCATAGGCAGACATGGCCAGTGTGCGGGGAATCGGAGTCGCAGTCATCACCAGTTGATGCGGAGACATACCATCTAGCCCTTTATTTCTGAGTGCAAGGCGCTGATCCACACCAAAGCGGTGCTGTTCATCAATAATCACCAGACCCAGTTTGGCAAACTCGACATTTTCCTGAAACAGGGCATGCGTTCCGATCACCAGATGGGCGCTGCCATCACGAATAACCTGTTCTGCTGCGGCACGGGCTTTGCCTTTCTGTTTGCCGGAAAGCCAGGCCACATTTAAACCTAATGGCTCAAACCAGCGTTTAAAGTTCAGATAATGCTGCTCGGCCAGAATCTCGGTCGGTGCCATCAAGGCCACTTGCCAGCCTTCCTCTAAGGCATGGCAGGCTGCGACACCGGCCACTAGGGTTTTACCTGCACCAACATCGCCTTGCACCAGACGCAACATTGGTTTATTGCTTTTTAAATCCTGCACGATTTCTCTGGATACACGTTTTTGCGCACCGGTCATTTCAAAAGTCAGACTGGCTAGTAACTGTTTTGCATAGGTCTGACTGGGCGCAAATGAAGGCGCTTCGACCTGCTGAATAAAAGCCCGACGTGTCAATAAACTGATCTGATGCGCTACCAGCTCTTCAAAGATCAGACGCTGCTGTGCAGGATGTGAGCCTTGTGCCAGCTGCAGCATATTGGCGTTGACAGGCGGGTGATGGATATATTCCAGCGCCTGTTTCAGCGCATAACCGTTACTAAATTTTGCTGGTAGCAATTCAGGCAGATGATCGCTGTATTGAGCCAAGGCCTGCTGAATATAGGCCCGTATTTTTGGCTGGGTCAGGCCTTCAGTCGCAGGGTAAATCGCGGTGAGCTGGGTTTGAGGTAAAGGTGTGTCCTCAGTAATGACTTGCAGTTCGGGATGATACATTTCCAGACCGCGCGCACCGACCCGCACTTCACCAAAAATTCTTAAACGGTTACCCAGTTTGCAGCGGTCAGTAATACCTTTATAGATATGATAAAAACGTAAAGTAACCTTGCCAAAATCATCATCCAGCAGCACAGCCATAGATTTGCGTTTACCGGGTGGAAAATCTACACCTTTAACGATCCCTTCCAGCAGATAACTGCGTCCCACGCTCAATTGATTCATGGGAATGATCGTGCTACGGTCTTCATAGTCACGTGGTAGATGAAAAAGCAAATCATCAGTATTGAAGATATTTAGTTTTTCGAGTAATGCAGCGGCGGCATTGCCAACGCCTTGTAACTGATGGACTGCAGCCATGTCCCCTCAACCAGATTTGTGATTCGGTGCTCAATGCATATTTTATTTATCGGTTATGGTAAAACATCCCGACGTGTGGCTAAACAACTATTTGAGCAAGGTCATCAAATTAGCACAATTAGCCAGAGTCCCAAAACAGATTCATTCGCAATTCATCTGATTCAGGATGTGCATCAACTGGATTTAACTGCAGTTGCACCAATTGACTGGGTCTATATATTACTTAGTCCAAAACAAAGTGCGGTTGAAGGTTATCAGCAAACTTATCTGGATTCGGTTCAACCTATTGTCTCTGCCTTGAAACAGCATCCGGTGAAACGGATTGTGGTGGTGTCATCGACACGAGTGTATGGGCAAAATTCCGGTGAAATCGTAGATGACGAAACTGAAATTCACCCGAATGATGCTCAGAGCAAAATCTTGCAGCAGATGGAGCAGGCTTATTTCACTGCTTATCCTGAGAAATGTACCATCATTCGTCCAAGTGGGATTTATGGAGCATCGGTAGAACGCCTACAAAAAATGGCCGCCTTGATGTTGAGATATCCGAATCTGCACTGGTCCAACCGGATTCACATTGAAGATTTATCACGTTTCTTATCACAGATGATTCACGTGGAACATCCTGAAAATTCTTATATTGTGACAAACAACGATCCAAAATTAATGCATGAAATATTGCAATGGTTCCAAAAGCAGATGGGGCTTCCTTTGTTTAAAGTAGAAAGTGAGCAGGTGACAGGTAAGAAGCTTTATGCGACCCGAATGCAAAAAATGGGATTTGAGTTAGAGCATCCAGATTGTTATGAGGATTATTTGGGGTTAATGAAAAAATAAATCCAGTAGATTGAAGTTCTTCCTCCCTCTGGGAGGAGGTTAGGAGGAGGGCTTTTTGAAATTACCTCTCCCTAACCCTCTCCTGAAAGGAGAGGGAATAAAAAGCCTTACTTCTTCTTCCGCTTCGCGCGTTTCTTGGCTTGTTCAGCCGCAACTGCATCCAAAGCTTCTTTCAGTTCTTCATCCGTAAAGTCGGTGATGTGGTGCAGCATTTGTAGCTTCACTTCATCCAGTACCAAATCTGCATATTGAGCCACATTGGTTAGCTGCTCATCAAAGACAATCGCATTGTCTTCATTGGTACACAGATAACCTTTTTGGGTTAAGACTTTAATAAAGCTCTGGAATAGGGCTTTGTCGAAGAACTCAGGTGAGTTGAACTCATATAGCACAGACAGGCGCTGTCCCACCAGATAACTCAGCTCTTCGACCTGACGGGTCGAAATATTGCCAGAACCACGCTGGGTAATCAGTGCCAAAGTCATGTAGTAACGTTCCAGACTTTGGGTTACTGGTGCAGCTAGAACTTCAAGCTGATGATGCGCTTCTGTATTTGGTGCAGGTGCAATCAGGTTTTCACCATCTTGTGTAATCAGTTTCGAGGCAATTAAGCTATCAATATGCGCATTCACCTGATCCTGAATCTCGTCTTCATGCCATTTTAAGAACAGTTCGGCTTTAAGGAATGGGTACAGGGTACTGCTGATATTCACGACATCATGACGGCGAATGGTACCGTTATGTTCAACCAAAGCTGCAATCAAAGAAGGCAGTACAAAGGTGTGCACAATATTATTACGGAAATAGGTCAGCAGAACTGCCTGATTATCTTCAATGGCAATGATATCGCCCAGTACATGCTTGACCCGCTTGATCAGTTTCAGCTTCATCGCATAGGCAATAATTTCCTTGCCAGAAAGTGGCGTCACCTGCATGCGTTCATCATAAGGCAAGGCAGCTAGCAAGGTGCGATAGGTATCTAGCTGCTTGATACAGATCTCTTCATCCAACGTATGTTTCGGCGTAGCCAGCAAGATTAAAGACAATAACGATACTGGATTGATCACGACCGCACTGTTGATGTTTTCCAGAATAGCCTGTGCAGAGCTATTCACCGCGTCAGAAACTGCTTGTGGAACCGGATCATCATTCTTTTCGATCTTGATATGTTCTGCGCCATGCTGTTTCAGAATATCATCCAGAAACACTGGGTTACCGAAGTTCAGGTGCACCTTGCCAAAAATGCGTTCAATCTTGCGCAGGGTTTTCAAAATACCAAAAATAGACTCAGCTTCTTTTGGCTTGCCACTCATTTCACCGACATAAGTGCCACCTTCCATCAGGCGTTCATAGCCGATATAGGTCGGCAAAAATACGATCGGCTTAGATTTGCCACGTAAATGACCATGCACGGTCATTGCCAGCATCCCGGTTTTTGGCGGTAGCAAACGACCGGTACGTGAACGGCCCCCTTCAATAAAGTACTCGAGCGGGGTATTACGTGACAGGACGCTATACAGATATTCTTTAAACACCGTGGTATAGAGCGCATTGCCTCGGAAAGTACGGCGAATAAAGAAAGCGCCACCACCGCGCAAAATCTGACCGACAAAAGGCATATTCAGGTTATCGCCCGCAGCGATATACGGCACCATCAAGCCACGACGATAGATCACATAAGACAATAACAAATAGTCAATGTGACTGCGGTGACATGGGGTATAGACAATTTCATAATCCTTGGCCAGTTCACGCACGGTACTGAAATTATGCACTTCCACGCCGTCATAAAGCTGGGTCCATAAGCGGGTCAGGGCCTTGTCGGCAAAACGTACGGTAGAATGAGAATAGTCGGAAACGATTTCGTTCAGATAACCGATGGCGCGACGTTCAGACTCCAGCATCGAGATTTTGCTGCGAATACTGTCATTGCGAATCGCCGTCTGTACATCTGGCGACTTGATCAGACCATGCATCACATTACGGCGGTCGGACAGATCCGGCCCGAGAATGACTTCACGCTGACCATCCAGGTAATCATTTAAAGTGCTGACAATATAGGTGGCCGGCGCTGAATTTGGATGCGTCTCTTTGGCAAAGTTAATCAAGGTGCGTAAAGACTGCGGTTCATGAAACTCTAAATAAGACTGGCGACCATGCAGGCCGATATTGACCAGTTGTTTGACCCGGCTTGGCGTAGACCAAGTATCGGTAAATAAAAGCTTAAACCAGGAATCTTCTTTCTCCGGTTCACGTCCCCAAAGTACCGTTACGGGTACCAGCTCGACATCCAGTTCAGGATGTTGCTCCAGAATTTCAATCAGGCGTAACAGGCGGGGCGGGAAAGCATGCGGTGGTGAGCTGAGCAGATTATTTTCATCATGATGCTGTAAAAACAGTACTGATGCTTTTTCCTTATTATTGCCCAGTTGCATTGGATCAAGTGCAGCCGGCAATTTTAAGCGTCGCGTTTCTGCATCGACAACCAGTGCATTACTACGCGAATGGTTCTGTAAAACGTAGCAGACCAGTTTCTGCGATTCTGCTGCAGTCTGATCAGATTCAGGCGCTGTCACTTCACTTGGTACTTCCCCAAGAACATGAGGGGTAACCACAAGATCAAGTAACTTACTTGAAAGCTTGCGATACATTTGACCAAAGCCATTCTTGGACATAGCTGCTCCTAATTTTACTGACCAAAACCACAGGACTTCTGAGGGAATTTATTTTGCGGGTTTCTAAAGCGAAACAATATATCTTTTTTTAACAACTTCAACAGAAGTGCTTCAATTTTAGCGTGAAAGCAGGTGCTTTTCCTAGTCACTTATGACATCAGTATGACAGAACAGTCATGCAAACTTTAGAGTTTCGGTCTGATTTTGTGGCAGAATATTCCAGATCAATTATTTAGATCCGTTTTTCCATTTTGGATATCTCCAATATTAGATAGGTTGCTTATGAATGCCTTAACACAGGAACTGGTCGAGCTGCTCAGCTTAGAAAAGTTAGAAGAAAACATTTTCCGGGGAATCAGCCGGAATCTGGTGGGCAAGCGCGTGTTCGGTGGGCAGGTTTTAGGGCAGGCACTACGCGCCGCGTCTTATACCACAGACCGTCCAGCACATTCATTACATGCCTATTTTCTGTTTGGCGGGGATGTCAACGCACCGATTATTTATGAAGTGGATCGTATCCGTGACGGCAAGAGTTTTGTCAGCCGTCAGGTGCGCGCCATTCAGCATGGCCGTACCATTTTCATGTGTATGGTGTCTTTCGCGCATCAGGAAGAGGGCCTGAATTACCAGATTTCAGAGCCTGAATATCCACCGGCAGAAAGCCTGAAAAATGAAGCAGAGCTGATCAAGCAGATTATTGAGTTTATTCCGGAAAATGTTCGTGCATCTTTCACTCGTGATCGTCATGTGGAAATTCGTCCGGTCAATCCGCAAAATCCATTCCAGCCTCAACCTGAAGCACCGTCTTATGCGCACTATATCCGTACGCATGACCGTATTGCTGCAGAAGTCGATCAGATCTCCTTGCATCAGGCCATTGCTGCTTTCTATTCTGACTTTACCTTGATGACCACGGCGCTTCGTCCACATGGTCTGAGTTATATTTCGCCAAGCTTACAATGTGCCAGTATTGACCATGCCATGTACTTCCATAAACCATTCCGTGCGGATGAATGGATGCTTTACGATATGGATGCCACCCAGAGCGCCAGTTCGCGCGGCCTGAATTTTGGCCGGATGTGGCAGAACGGCGAGCTGGTCTGCAGTACCTCGCAGGAAGGTCTGATCCGCTTACGTGAAATCGAAACACAATAAGTTTGTAGTCTGTCAAAAAGCCGAATCCTAGATTGGGTTTTTTGTTTTTAAGCCGGATGAAAAAGGCCATTTGATGCCATGCTTCAACCATGCGTTTATAAAATATTACTCGATTCTATAGACACTGCATGGCATAGTGCGGCTTAAGATCAATATTAAAAATGCATGAAAAGATGAGCTTAAATACGCAAATTTTAATTGCCGCCGTATTGGGGGTGCTGTTTGGATTTCTATTGACGATATTTCCGCAGACCTCATTTTTTGATATCAGCTTATATGGCATCGGCATCGTCAGCAGTATTTTTATTGGCTTGTTAAAAATGCTGTTAGTGCCGCTGATTTTTAGCTCGATCGTGGTCGGCGTATCCAATCTGCAGGCGGGTGGGCAGCTAAGCCGCACCTGGAAAATTACCCTGATGTGCTGTGTGACCACCACTACCTTGGCACTTATTTTAGGTCTGGCGTGTGCGCATCTGTTTGATGTCGGTAAGGGTGTGGATGTGCTGATGTTCCAGGATGCTATGGCGCAACATCAAACGCCGGATACGCTCACGCCATCTTCTTTCTTTACCAACTTTATTCAAAATACCCTGATCAATCCGTTTAAAGCCTTTGCCGATGGGAATGTCTTGGCGGTGGTGGTCTTTGCCTTATTTGTGGGTGTGGCACTGGTTGCGGGAGGAGATAAATTCCGTACCGTGCGCAAGCTGAGTCACCAGTTTTTTGAAATCATGATGTTGATGATTGGCTGGGTGATGAAACTGGCACCGCTCGGTATTTTTGCCTTATTGGCTAAATTAATTGCCACTGAAGATGTTTCAGTTCTCAGTCGTCTGGCTGAATTCGCTGCGGTAGTTACCGGCACGACGATTTTTCATGGCATCGTGGTCTTGCCTTTATTGCTATGGGTTTTCGGCAAGATGGATCCGGTCACGTTCTTTAAAGGCACACGAGCTGCTCTGATTACTGCCTTTGCTACCAGTTCCAGTTCGGCCACCATGCCCTTGTCAATGAAATGCGCACAGGAAAATTTAGGAGTACGTCCACATACCGCAGGCTTTGTGATTCCACTTGGTACACAGTTGAATATGGATGGCACAGCACTGTATGAAGCGGCAGCAGCATTATTTATTGCCAATTTAATGGGGCTGGATCTGAGTCTGGGGCAGCAACTGGTGGTCTGCGCCACGGCGATGATTGCATCCTTAGGTGCACCAGGAATTCCGAGTGCCGGTATGGTGACCATGATCATGGTCTTGCAGTCGGTCGGTTTGCCTGCCGAGGCGATTGCTATTCTTTTACCGATCGACCGTTTACTGGATACCGTACGCACAGTCGTGAATGTTCAAGGGGATATGATGATCAGTGTGGTGGTGGACCGGCATACGCGTGAACCCGATCTTCAAGCTACAGATAGCTAAAACATTTAAAAAATAAAAAAAGCAGGCCATTGGTCTGCTTTTTTTATAAGGTAAGTTTTAATAAATCCAGAACGATCCCAGACCATTGCGGTGATATGGATCTTAATCCGGTGAATGCTTATTCTGATTCAATTCATCTGCCGCTTTAAGCTCGGATTGATCCTGCTCAAGTAATTCCAGCGGTTCTTCAGCTTCATTTAAATCATGTGTTGATACTTCGGCAACATGCTCCGAATCGGATTCACTAAGCTCGAGCTCTTCAAGCGGTTCATCAGATTCATTTAAATCATGCGCTGATGCTTCCGGAATACTGTCCAGATCATATTCAGAGGCTTGATCTAAGGTAAAGTTCAAACGGCCACCCATGACACTGGCCAGTTCTTCTAAACCTTGTTTGTTCATGGAGGAAAACAGTTGAATCGAGAAATCCAGCTTCATCTTTTTCAATGCCGCTTTGACTTCCTGCAAGGCTTTGGATGCAGGACCACGGTTTAGTTTGTCAGATTTGGTCAATAACACATGCACGAACAACTGGCGGGAATAAGCCCATTCCAGCATCATTACATCAAAGTGTTGCAGGGGATGACGGATATCCATCAACAATACCAGGCCTTGCAAGCTTTGACGGTGAATCAGGTAATTTTCCAGTTCTTTTTGCCAGACTAGTTTCATTTTTTCAGGCACAGCCGCATAACCATAACCGGGTAAGTCGACCAGACGCTGATCCGGATTACCCAGGCTGAAAAAGTTGATCATCTGGGTACGGCCAGGTTTTTTCGATGCACGTGCCAACTGTTTCTGGTTGGTCAGGGCATTAATCGCACTAGACTTACCCGCATTCGAGCGGCCGGCAAAAGCAATTTCATAGCCTGTATCTTCTACACAAAGACTGAGTTTGGGTGCACTCATTAAAAATTCGGCTTTGCGTAGCCAGTTGAGTGCGCGCACAGAATATTCAGTAATGGCAGAATCAACTTTTTTCTCGTAGCTGATCTTTTGCTTAGGCGCATGGGCTGTCTTACTGTTTTTGGATTTTCCTCTGCTGTGGTGCATAACTCAACTTCAATAAATGATCTACAATGAAACATTATAAAGGAAGTCGCACAGGCAAGCGAACTTTGCCGCAAGAATAAGTCACAAGACCTGACCCGGAAGACTTTAAAGATTAATCAGGCCGATCGGAGAATTTGTACTGAAACGTGCATTTCGTGGCCTAATCACATCTTTAAGCACATATTGGTCCAGACTGCTATAAAACTGTTCCACCGCATCATCTAAAATACCTTTTAAACCACAGGTCGGACGTAATACGCAGGGTGGGCTATTGCATTCCACTACATTGCTGTCGCGTTGCAGGATCCGCACAATCTGTCCCAGCTGGAGGTTCAGGCTGGCCGGATTTAAACGTATGCCGCCACCTTTACCACGTGTGGTAATCAGCCACTCCTGTTTCGCCATAAAATGCACGATTTTCATGGCATGATTTTGTGAAACCTGTAATCGCTCGGCAAGTTCTGCAATGGTATAAGGGAGATCACGTGGCTGTGCGACATACATCAGAATCCGAAGCGCATAGTCAGTGAATTTATTGAGTTGCATAACGTCAACAGCTAGAAAATGAAAGAATTGAATGTTAAAAGCTCCACGAATGGAGCTTTTAATCAGAATCTGATGCTAGTCTAAACCGTTTTTGCAATTAAAGCTTGAGCGGGGCAGACACTTCAACTACATCACCAACTTTGTAGTGGTCGATCAGTGTCTGTGCAACCGAGAATGCGGTTGGATTTTCTTCCGCTTTCACAGTAATTTGATATTGCTCGTTTTGAGCCTGATCAAAGCTAAACTGTTGTGGTTGACGAATGTGCTGTTCAGGCACCTGTACACGTACTGAAATATGTTCACCGGCTTCAGCACTTGCAATCGCTGCACCATCTTTAGCTTTAAGTGTAAAGATTTTACCTGCGTCGGTATCATTGACTGCTGCTACTTCAAATTCGCGCCAGCCCGCCCAGCCACCATTTTCAGAAGCTAGGGTGGCATATTTAGATTTTTCCACACCAATCAAAATATCTGCCAGTTGCATATACGCTTCTTTCCAGGCTGCAATCAGGTCTGAGTCCATGGGTACATCTAAAACTTCGCTGATCGAGTGCAACAGGTTCTCACCGACAATCGCATATTGATCCGGTTGAATATCCAGGCTGACATGTTTAGTGGTAATGCGTTCGATGGCTTTGGCCAAAACGCCCGGATTGGTAATGTTTTCAGCATAGGCAAGTACTGCGGCAGCCAAGGCACGTGGTTGACGGCCAGTACTTTGATGATCCATGTTGAAGGTGTTTTTCAACTCTGGATGGTTGTTCAGCATGCGGTTATAGAAATACGTAGTAAGTGCTACGCCGTTTTCACGTAAAACAGGAACAGTCGCTTGTACAAGTTCAATATGTTGTGGAGTCATGAGAGCTGTCTACAGATGTTTTTTAAAAGATGTATTTAAATTACATCTTTTAAAATAGCTTTACAATAGCGCATAGTCATAAAACCATAAAAAAATTATGGGATATAAGAATATCCCATAAAAAGTGTGATGATGATCGGAAAAGGAGGGGGATTATTTGCGGCCAAACAGCGAACCCAGTAAGCCGCGCACAATTTTCTGCCCAGTACTCCCGCCCAGGCTACGGGCAGCACTTTTGGCAAAGGTGCCGACAATATCCTGAGTCAGTTTTTCTCGTTGCTTGGCTGCGCGTTCAGCTTCTTTTTGCTGTTCTCGTGCCAGACGTTCCTGTTCTTTAATTTGCTGCTTGGCAAGAGCTTCCTGTTCCTTGCTTTGCTGTTTGGCAAGTTCGGCGGCCTGAGCCTGTTGCTGGCGTTCTGCGACCTTGTTTTGCAGCATTTCATGGGCGCTATCCCGATCGACTGGCTGCTCATAAATACCGGCGACAATACTTTGCTGCATGAGAGCCTTGCGTTCTTCAAGCGAGATCGGTGTAAAGGATGAATGCGGCGGCATGACCCAGCCACGCTCTACAATTTGTGGAATGCCCTTTTCATCCAGGCAGCTAATTAGAGCCTCACCTACTGCTAACTCGGTAATCACCTGATCGACTTTAAATTCAGGATTGGCTCGGAAAGTCTCTGCTGCGGTTTTCACTGCTTTTTGATCTTTGGGAGTGAAAGCCCGCAAAGCATGTTGAACCCGATTGCCGAGCTGGCCTAAGACACTTTCCGGCAAGTCCAACGGATTTTGCGTGACAAAATAAATCCCTACACCTTTCGAGCGAATTAGACGCACCACCTGCTCAATTTTTTCTTGCAGGGCAGGGCTGGCATTATCAAATAAGAGATGGGCTTCATCAAAGAAAAACACCAGTTTAGGTTTGTCCAGATCGCCGACTTCGGGAAGCTGTTCAAACAGCTCGGAGAGCATCCAGAGTAAGAACGTGGCATATAGCTTAGGCGTATTCATCAGCTTGTCAGCCGCCAACAAATTGATATTGCCACGTCCTTGACTATCCGTCTGCAAAAAGTCCATCAGATCCAGCGCCGGCTCGCCAAAAAACTGGTCACCGCCTTGGTCAGCCAGTGCTAACAAATTACGTTGAATCGCACCGAGACTGGCGGGTGAAAGATTGCCATATTCAGCTTTAAAGTCAGCCGCATGCTCAGAGACATAACTCAGCATCGCTTTCAGATCTTTAAAGTCGATCAGCAATAAACCCTGATCATCGGCAATCCGAAACACGGCAGATAAAACGCCTTCCTGGGTGTCATTCAGATTCAGTATTTGCGCCAGCAGCAGCGGGCCAATTTCAGAAATGGTAGTGCGAATCGGATGACCCTGTTCGCCAAATAAATCCCAAAACACCACTGGTGAGGCTGCAAAAGGAATGGACTCGATATTGAGACTTTTAATCCGTTCATCAAACTTGGGGCTGCTTTCACCTGCTTTGGCCAGGCTGGACACATCGCCTTTGGCATCGGCGAGGAATACAGGTACACCAATTCGAGAAAAGCTCTCCGCCAATACTTTTAAAGTCACAGTCTTTCCGGTACCAGTGGCACCTGCAATCAAGCCATGTCGATTGGCAAGTTGGGAATGCAGCACAATATCCTGTGTGGTATCCGCAGTTTTTTTAGCAATAACAATTGGTCTACCCATAGCTTTTCCTGTTATTTATTATTCGTTTTTAAGTTTTTTCATTTGTTCTAATGCATGCTGAATATCTTGAATCAAATCTTCCGGATATTCCAGTCCAATACAGAAACGAACCAGCAAGCCGTCTTTTAAGTGTGAATGTTCCAGCACACGCATGTCTTTTAAGTTATATAGCATGACCAGACTGACAGGGCCACCCCAACTAAAGCCAAGCTTAAACAGTTTTAAGCTATCACAGAAATTCCGGATATCCTGCATTACGTATGTGCTGTCAAAGATCACGCTGACCAGGCCGGCACTATCACCTTGCTTGCAAATTTCTTTCCAGTACTGATGGCTTGCACTGTCCGGATCTGAAGGATGAAGTACTTGCACAAACTCGGTTTGCTGTTTAAGCCATGTCATTAATGTAAGCGCACTGCTGGATTGATGTTGATATCGCAGTTGCATCGAAGCCAGACTACGTTGTATCTGTGCCACATCATCACCAGAAACACTAATGCCCTGAATGGCATGCGCACGGAACAGTTTGTGATGCAGGGTCTTATCTCGCGTAACCACTGAGCCCATCAGGATATCACCACCGCCGCTTGGATATTTGGTCAGTGCATGTACCGTCATATCTACACTTAAATGCTCTTCACTAAAATCAAAGGCATCAAAAGCCAGACCTGCGCCCCAGGTATTATCCAGCGCAGTAAGAATATTGTGTGCCTGAGCTTTTTTCACTAAACCAGCCAGATCCGGAAATTCCAAGGTGACTGAGCCAGCAGCCTCGAGCCAGATCAGTTTGGCTTTATCTGTAGGCTGAAATGTATCAAGCTCTATGGGATTGTAGACCTTAACCGTAATTCCATAACGCTTTTCCATATTGCGTAAATGCTCCATGTTTGGACCATAGATATTGTCAGCTACCCAAACCTCATCGCCCTGGCTTAAAAAGCAAGAATTCACGAGATTAATCGCGGATAAACCACTCGGTGCGAGCAGGTGATATAAACCACCTTCGAGTTGTGCGATGTTATCGCCCAGCGTAAAGGTCGTAGGCGTGCCATGCGTGCCATAACTATAATCATAGTCATCGGTCCAATGGCGATTAAACAGGGCATCGGTATTGTTAAAGATAATGGTCGATGCACGATAGAGGGGAGGTTGAATGGTGGAAATCGCTTGAGGAGCCTTTCGTGGTGCATGAATCAGGCGAGTTTGAGAGTCTTGTTTCACGTGAATGCGCTCAAATGTAATCAAATATTACTCTAGCTTAAGAGAATCTGTGACTCACTGCCAGTTACGTTGTGAATTGTTTAAAAACAACAAGTCTTATAAAAAGTTGGCTTCATTTTTGCAAAACCTAAATCTATATAGCTAAAAAAATAGGTTGAGGAGCATGAAGTCGCATTTAAAAGTGCATTATTTTCAGCATATTGCTGGTGAAGGTTTTGGTAGTTGTTATGAATTTTTAAAGCAGCATCAGGCGCACATTACCGCGACTGAATTTTTTGCTTTACCCGTGGATCGGCCGCTGGAGATCGAGGCGCTGCCTGCAGTGGAAGAGGTGGATTTGCTGATCATTATGGGGGGAACCATGAGTGTGAATGATGAAGCAAATTTCCCTTGGTTAAAAATAGAAAAACGCTGGTTGCGTCGCTATCTTTCGCATGGTAAACCGGCAATTGGCCTGTGTCTGGGTGGGCAGTTGATTGCAAATGCTTTGGGTGCAGGTGTTAGTCGCAATCCAGAACAAGAATTGGGGTGGACCACGGTGCACAGAGTGGCGAATCTACCAGAGACGTGTTTTAGCCTGCCGGAGCAGTTTAATATTCTGCAATGGCACAATGAAACATTTGAATTGCCCAAAGGTGCAGTCCATCTGGCAGAAAATGAAGCCTGTCGTAATCAGATGTACCAGTTGGGCAGAAATGTATTGGGCTTCCAGTTTCATCCTGAAATCACGCCGGAAACCCTGGCATTGTTTTTGGAAAATGAAGAAGAGCTTGTGCAATTTTCAGGAAAATATGTGCAAAATTTATTTGAATTAAAAAAAACCACGAAGCAAAAATTTATTGAAGGAAATCAGATATTAAATCGTGCTATAGAATATGTTTTGGCAAAAACTGCCTAATATTTACACAATAAACTATTGTTTTAAGTCATAAATTGAAAACTTGGATAAAACCATAAAAGAGATTTGCTTATGCATTAAACAATGGCTATAATAAGCGACCCTTCAATAGGAAGGGGGTTAACTGCGAATAAAGTAGTTAACTATCGTTACAGTCGTGGCATCGATCATGACCTTAGTGATATTTCACTGCTCTTGACACTTGCCCACATAAAGTGGGGTGAGATGCGTCAAGAGTGATTCTTTATATATTTGGCTTGGAGTTTACTGGTATGTCTAACCAGAGAATTCGTATCCGTCTTAAGTCTTTTGATCATCGCCTGATTGATCAATCAGCTCAAGAAATCGTAGAAACCGCAAAACGTACTGGCGCACAAGTGTGTGGTCCAATTCCAATGCCAACACGCATTGAACGTTTTAACGTTTTAACATCACCACACGTAAACAAAGACGCGCGTGACCAGTACGAAATCCGTACTTACAAGCGTTTGATCGACATCGTTCAACCTACAGACAAAACTGTAGATGCATTGATGAAGTTAGATCTTGCAGCTGGTGTTGATGTTCAGATCGCATTGGGTTAAGGCTTTCGGGTTAATTAACACTCTAAGTTAATTAGGCCGCTTTTTTAGAGGTTTATGCACATGGCTATTGGTTTAGTCGGTCGCAAGTGCGGTATGACACGTATCTTTACAGATGCTGGTGTTTCTGTGCCTGTTACAGTGATTGAGGTTGATCCTAACCGCATCACTCAAATCAAAACGCTTGAAACTGATGGTTATCAAGCGATTCAAATCACTACTGGTGAACGTCGCGAATCTCGCGTAACTAACGCTCAGAAAGGCCACTTCGCGAAAGCGGGTGTTGCAGCTGGTCGTCTAGTTCAAGAATTCCGTGCTACAGAAGCTGATCTTGAAGGTCGTGAAGTTGGTGGTACGCTTACCGTTGAATTGTTCCAGGTTGGTCAAGTTGTTGACGTAACTGGTCAATCTAAAGGTAAAGGTTTCCAAGGTGGTGTTAAGCGTTGGAACTTCCGTACGCAAGATGCAACTCACGGTAACTCAGTTTCTCACCGTGTTTTAGGTTCTACTGGTCAAAACCAGACTCCTGGTCGCGTATTCAAAGGCAAAAAAATGGCTGGCCATTTAGGTGCTGAACGCGTAACTACACAGGGTCTTGAGATCGTTGCTATCGACACAGAACGTTCAGTTCTGGTTGTTAAAGGCGCGATTCCTGGTGCTACTGGTGGCGACGTAATCGTTCGTCCTACGATCAAGGCCTGAGGGGAAATAACGTGAATTTAAATACTGTTTCCGGCTCTGCTGTTGAATTATCAGAAGTTGCGTTCGGTCGTGAATTTAATGAAGCTCTTGTTCACCAAGTGGTTACAGCTTATTTAGCTGGTGGCCGTCAAGGTTCAAAAGCTCAGAAATCACGTGCAGACGTTTCTGGCGGTGGTCGCAAGCCATTCCGTCAAAAAGGTACTGGCCGCGCTCGTGCTGGTTCTATTCGTAGCCCAATCTGGGTTGGCGGTGGTAAAACTTTTGCTGCTCGTCCACAAGACTGGTCTCAAAAAGTAAACCGTAAAATGTACCGCGGTGCTATGCAATGCATCCTAGCTGAACTTGTTCGTCAAGATCGCCTAGTTTTAGTTGAAGAGTTTGCTGTTGCAGCTCCAAAAACTAAAGAATTGCTTGCAAAACTTAACGACTTGAATGCGACTCGCGCATTGATCGTTACTGATGCTGTTGATGAGAACCTGTATCTTGCTGCGCGCAACATTCCACACGTTGATGTGGTTGATGCTGCTGCAATCGATCCGGTTAGCTTGATTGCGTTCGACAAAGTTGTTATGTCTGTAGCTGCTGCTAAGAAAATTGAGGTAGAACTCGGATGAACAACGAACGTATCTATCAAGTCCTGCAAGGACCTGTATTCTCAGAAAAAGCACAAGTTTTAGGTGAAACTGCTGGTGTTCAAGTGTTTAAAGTTGCATTAAATGCAAACAAGCTTGAAATCAAAAAAGCAGTGGAACAACTCTTTGGTGTGGAAGTTGTTAAAGTTAACACGACTATCACTAAAGGTAAGTCTAAACGCTTTGGTAAAACATTAGGACGTCGTTCTGATGTTAAAAAAGCATACGTCACCCTGAAAGCTGGCCAAGATGTTGAAATGGCTGACTTGGGCGATACCGCTGAAAGCACAGCGGAATAAGGACGAGAATTATGCCTATTCAAAAATGTAAGCCAACGTCTCCAGGACGTCGCTTTGTAGAGAAAGTGGTTCACGATCACCTTCACAAAGGCGCACCATACTCTCCGTTGGTTGAAGCTAAAAAACGTACTGGCGGCCGTAATAACAACGGTCACATCACGACTCGTCACGTTGGTGGCGGTCACAAGCAGCACTACCGTCTAGTTGACTTTAAACGTAACAAAGATGGTATTCCTGCAACTGTAGAGCGTATCGAATACGATCCTAACCGTACTGCACACATTGCACTTGTATTGTATGCTGACGGTGAGCGTCGTTATATCATCGCTCCTAAAGGCCTTCGCGCTGGCGATAAAGTACAGTCTGGTAACGATGCTCCAATTCGTCCAGGTAACTGCTTGCCGCTTCGCAACATGCCTATCGGTTCTACTCTTCACAACATCGAACTTAAAATCGGTAAAGGCGCGCAGTTAGCTCGTTCAGCTGGTACTTCAGTTCAGCTGTTGGGTCGTGACGGTTCTTACGCTATCGTTCGTCTGCGTTCAGGCGAGATGCGTAAAATTCACGTTGAATGCCGTGCTGTGTTAGGTGAAGTATCTAACTCAGAAAGCAACCTTCGTTCACTAGGTAAAGCTGGTGCATCACGCTGGCGTGGTGTTCGTCCTACCGTTCGTGGTATGGCGATGAACCCAGTTGACCATCCACATGGTGGTGGTGAAGGGCGTAACAAAGGTATTCAACCTGTAAGCCCATGGGGTCAAAAAGCTAAAGGGTACAAGACACGTACCAATAAGCGTACGACTAAGATGATTATTCGCGACCGTCGCGTTAAGTAACAAGTAAAGGAATCTGACAATGCCTCGTTCTCTGAAAAAAGGCCCATTCGTCGATGCGCACTTGTTCGCTAAGGTTGAAGCGGCTATCGCGGCTAATAACCGTAAGCCGATCAAAACTTGGTCGCGTCGTTCGATGATCCTCCCGGATTTTGTTGGTTTAACAATTTCTGTACACAATGGCCGTAACCACGTTCCTGTGATCGTTTCTGAGCACATGGTTGGTCACAAGCTTGGTGAATTTGCACCAACTCGTACCTATCGCGGTCACGGTGTTGACAAGAAATCTAAACGTTAATGGGTGCTATGATGGAAGTAACTGCTAAATTACGCGGTGCCGCTATCTCGGCACAAAAAGCTCGTTTGGTTGCAGATCTTATCCGCGGCAAATCTGTTGCGCACGCTCTTAACATCCTTAACTTCAGCAACAAAAAAGCTGCAGTTCTAGTTAAGAAAGCGTTGGAATCTGCGATTGCAAATGCTGAACACAATAACAGTTTAGATGTAGACGACCTTAAAGTTTCTACGATCTACGTTGATGAAGGCATGAGCCTGAAACGTATTATGCCACGTGCTAAAGGCCGTGCAGATCGTATTACTAAGCGTACTTGTCACATCACCGTTAAGGTAGGGGTTTGATATGGGTCAGAAGGTTCATCCAATCGGTATCCGCCTAGGTGTTGTGAAACGTCATAACGCTAACTGGTATGCGAATCCGAAACAATACGCTGAATACTTGCTTAAAGATCTTCAAGTTCGTGAGTTTTTGATCAAAAAACTTAAAAACGCGATGATCAGCAACATTCTTATCGAACGCCCTACAGGCGCTGCTAAAGTAACTATTAGCACTGCTCGTCCAGGTATCGTAATCGGTAAAAAAGGCGAAGATATTGAGAAACTACAACGCGAATTAACATCTATCATGGGTGTTCCTGCGCAAGTAAGTATCAATGAAATTGATCGTCCAGACTTAGACGCGCGTCTAGTTGCTGAAGCAATCGCTTCTCAATTGGAAAAACGTGTAATGTTCCGTCGTGCTATGAAGCGTGCGGTACAAAACACAATGCGTGCTGGTGCTAAAGGTATCAAAGTAGAAGTTTCAGGCCGTTTAGGTGGTGCTGAGATTGCTCGTACTGAGTGGTATCGTGAAGGTCGTGTACCTCTACATACGCTTCGTGCAGATATCGACTATGCGACTATGCGTGCTGAGACTACTTACGGTACGATCGGTGTTAAAGTTTGGATCTTCCGTGGTGAGATCTTGGGCGGCATGAAACAAGTCATGAACCCAGCTCCAGCAGAAGAGCGTCCAGCTAAACGCGGTCGTGGTCGTGGTGAAGGTCAAGAGCGTCGTGGTCGTCGCAATGATCGTTCTGCTGAAAAAGGAGAATAATCCATGTTGCAACCTAAGCGTACTAAATTCCGTAAAGTGCAGAAAGGCCGTAACACTGGTCTAGCACACCGCGGTAGCACAGTATCTTTCGGTACTATTGCACTTAAATCAGTTGAACGTGGTCAAATGACTGCGCGTCAAATTGAAGCAGCGCGTCGTACAATTAGCCGTCGTATTAAGCGTGGTGGTAAGATCTTTATCCGTGTATTCCCGGACAAGCCGATTACTTCTAAGCCTCTTGAAGTGCGTATGGGTAAAGGTAAAGGTTCTGTGGAATATTGGGTTTGCCAAATCAAACCAGGTAAAGTCTTGTACGAAATTGATGGTGTTAACGAAGAATTGGCTCGCGAAGCGTTTACGCTTGCAGCAGCTAAGCTTCCGTTTAAAACCGCTATCGTGACTCGGACGGTAATGTAATGAAAACTAAAGATCTACGTGAAAAGTCGGTAGAAGAGTTGACAGCTTTGCTTGATGAGCAACAGCTTAACCAATTCCGTCTTCGTATGGCGAAAGCAACTGGTCAATTGGGTAAATCGCATGAAGTTGCACTTACTCGTCAGACTATTGCTCGTATTAAGACCCTCCTTACCGAAAAACAGGGGAACGGACAATGAGTGATAAAACAGTCCGCACGTTAACTGGCAAAGTTGTAAGCGACAAGATGGATAAATCTATCGTTGTTCTTATTGAACGCCAAGTTCAACACCCGTTGTATGGCAAATTAATCCGCCGTTCAACAAAATTACATGCTCATGATGAGAACAACACAGCGAAAGCTGGTGATGTTGTAACCATTAAAGAAAGCCGCCCAATTTCTAAAACTAAGTCTTGGACTTTAGTTGAAGTTGTTGAAGCAGCTGCTGAGTAATTAACGTTCTTGTTGCATCATCGGTCAATTTCGAGTACTCTTTGAGCCTTTCGAAATTTCGACCGGTGTTGCTCGGTTTTGGAGTAGGGCAATGATTCAGACCGAAACTATGCTCGACGTAGCAGACAACAGTGGTGCACGCCGCGTACAATGTATTAAAGTACTTGGTGGCTCGCATCGTCGTTATGCTTCTGTTGGCGACATTATTAAAGTTACTGTAAAAGAAGCAATTCCACGCGCACGTGTTAAAAAAGGTGACGTGATGAATGCGGTTGTGGTTCGTACAAAATTCGGTATCCGTCGTGCAGACGGTTCAGTGATTCGTTTCGACGATAACGCTGCTGTTATTTTGAACAACAACAAAGCGCCGATTGCAACTCGTATTTTCGGACCAGTGACTCGTGAACTTCGTACTGAACAGTTCATGAAAATTATTTCATTGGCTCCTGAAGTTCTATAAGAGGCGATCATGGCTAAGATTAAAAAAGGCGATCAAGTAATTGTGATCGCAGGTAAAGAAAAAGGCAAACAGGGTACTGTTCTGTCTGTTTCTAATGACCGTGTTAAGGTTGAAGGCCTTAACTTGGTGAAGAAGCATCAGAAGCCAAACCGTGCTACAGGCGCTGAAGGTAGCGTTGTAACTCAGGAAGCTTCGCTTCATATTTCAAACGTGGCAGTTTTTAATGCTACAACCCAAAAGGCTGACCGTGTTGGTTACCAAGTGATTGATGGCGTGAAAACTCGCGTATTCAAATCAAATGGTGAATCAGTGGCGGTAGCGAAGTAATAGGTTGATATAGGCCATGGCCAGACTTAAAACACGTTACAACGACGAACTTAAAGCTCAATTACAAGAAGTATTGGGCGTTAAGAATGTGATGGAGATTCCTCGCATCACTAAAATCACGATCAACATGGGTGTTGGCGCAGCTGCTGCTGACAAAAAACTCCTTGATGGTGCTCTTTCAGATATGCAAGCTATCGCTGGTCAAAAACCAGTACTTACGTTAGCTCGTAAATCAATCGCTGGTTTTAAAATCCGTGATGGTTGGCCGATCGGTTGTAAAGTTACTTTACGCGGCGAACGTATGTACGAATTCTTGGACCGTTTGATCTCGATTGCGATCCCTCGTATCCGTGACTTCCGTGGTTTCTCTGCGAAATCATTCGACGGTCGTGGTAACTACTCAATGGGTCTTAAGGAACAAATCATGTTCCCTGAAATCGATTTTGACAAGATTGATCGTATTCGTGGTATGGATATTACCATTACTACGACTGCTCGCACCGATGACGAAGGCCGTGCGCTTATGCGTGCATTCGGCTTCCCGTTCAAATAAGAGGTCGATATGGCTAAGAAAGGTATGATTAATCGCGAATTGAAACGCGAAGCTACTGTTGCTAAATACGCTGTAAAACGTGCTGAATTAAAAGCTGTTATTGCAAACGTAAATGCATCAGACGAAGAACGTTTCGAAGCGATGATGAAATTACAAGCATTACCACGTAATGCATCTCCAGTACGTCTACGTAACCGTTGTGGTTTAACTGGTCGTCCTCATGGTTACTTCCGTAAGTTCGGTTTAAGCCGTAACAAATTACGTGAAACAGTAATGCAAGGTGATGTACCTGGCGTTGTTAAGGCAAGCTGGTAAGGAGCACTATAGATGAGTATGCAAGATACCGTTGCCGACATGCTAACACGTGTTCGTAACGCACAAATGGCAAAGAAACAAACTGTTTCTATGCCTAATTCTAAGTTGAAAGTAGCAATTGCTAACTTACTTCAACAAGAAGGTTATATTTCAAACGTAGAAGTTGCGGATGCTGAAGGCAAACCAACTCTTACTTTGACTTTAAAGTATTTCGAAGGCAAACCAGTTATCGAAACTGTGAAGCGCGTAAGCCGTCCAGGTCTACGTCAGTATCGCGGTAAAGATGCACTTCCTAGCGTTAAGCAAGGTTTAGGTATTGCAATTGTTTCTACAAGCAAAGGCATCATGACTGATCGCGCTGCACGTGCTGCAGGCGTTGGTGGTGAAGTTATTGCTTTTGTTTCTTAATAGGTGATTCCTCATGTCTCGTGTGGCTAAAGCCCCAGTAACTGTACCTAACGGTGTAACAGTTACTCAGAACGGCCGGCAGGTCGAAGTGAAAGGCACTAAAGGTACATTGTCTTTCAACCTGCATGCGCTGGTCGAGCTTAAACAGGAAGACGGTATTCTAGCTATTGCTCCAGTACAAGAGTCGAAAGACGCTTGGATGCAAGCTGGTACTGCTCGCGCTGTGCTTAACAACCTTGTAAAAGGTGTTAGCGAAGGTTTCGAACGTAAGTTACAGCTTATCGGTGTTGGTTATAAAGCTGCGGTTAAAGGTGACGTTGTTCATCTTAACCTTGGTTTCTCTCATCCGATCGATTATGCACTTCCTGCAGGTGTAACTGCTGAAACTCCAACTGCAACTGAAATCATTCTTAAATCTGCTGATAAAGCAGCTTTAGGACAGGTTGCTGCAGATATCCGTGGTTACCGTCCACCAGAGCCATATAAAGGCAAAGGTGTTCGTTATTCTGACGAAGTTGTACTTCGTAAAGAAGCTAAGAAGAAATAAGGCGCGAGGTTCTTATGAACGAAAAGAAACAATCCCGTTTGCGTCGTGCGAAAAGCACACGCTTGCACATCCGTGCATTGGGTGCGACTCGTTTGTGTGTAAACCGCACTCCGCGTCACATCTATGCTCAAGTTATCTCTGCAGATGGTGGCAAAGTATTAGCGCAAGCTTCTACTTTAGACGCTACTCTACGTGCGGGTACAACTGGTAACGTTGAAGCAGCTCAAAAAGTAGGTGCTTTAATCGCAGAACGCGCTAAAGCAGCTGGTGTTACTAAAGTTGCATTTGACCGTTCTGGTTTTAAATATCATGGTCGTATCAAAGCCTTGGCTGATGCTGCTCGTGAAAACGGCTTGGAGTTCTAATCATGGCTAAAGTTGAACAAAACGAAGGTCTTGTTGAAAAGCTGGTTGCCGTTGATCGTGTAGCCAAAGTTGTTAAGGGTGGTCGTATCTTCTCTTTCACAGCATTAACTGTTGTGGGTGATGGTAATGGTCGCGTAGGTTTTGGTCGTGGTAAAGCACGTGAAGTTCCAGCTGCTATCTCTAAAGCACTTGAAGCTGCTCGTCGCAATATGATTACTGTTGACCTTGTTGATGGTACGTTACAGCACCCAATTCATGCACGTCACGGCGCTAGCCGCGTATTCATGCAGCCTGCCTCTGAAGGTACAGGTGTAATTGCTGGTGGCGCTATGCGTGCAGTTCTAGAAGCTGTAGGCGTACGTAACGTGTTGACTAAATGCCGTGGTTCTACTAACGCTGCTAACGTAGTAAACGCAACTTTCAATGGTTTGCGTGATATGACTACTCCTGAAAAGGTTGCTGCGAAACGTGGTCTTTCAGTAGAACAAATTCAAGGGTAATCAATCATGAAAACGATTAAAGTTACCCAGACTAAATCTGCATCGCACCGCTTGAAAAATCACAAGCTTAGCCTGCAAGGTTTAGGTCTGCGTCGTATTGGTCATACTGTAGAAGTGTTAGACACACCTTCTAACCGTGGTATGATCAACCAAGTCTACTATATGGTTAGTGTAGAGGAATAAGCCATGACTCTGCGTTTAAATACAATTGCACCTGCAGAAGGTGCTAAACGTGACAACCTTCGTTTAGGCCGTGGTATCGGTTCTGGCGTTGGTAAGACCGGTGGCCGTGGTGTCAAAGGTCAAAACTCACGTAAGAGCGGTGGTACTCGTCCAGGTTTCGAAGGCGGTCAAACAGCACTTTATCGTCGTTTGCCTAAATTCGGCTTCACTAGCCAATTGGCTTTGAAAACTGCTGAAGTACGTTTATCTGAGCTTGCTAAAGTTGAAGGCGACATCGTGTCTCTTGAAACTTTAAAAGCTGCGAACGTTGTACGTAAAGACATGATCCGTGCTCGTATCGTACTTTCTGGTGAAATTACTCGTGCATTCACTGTTCAAGGTGTTGCATTGACTAAAGGCGCTAAAGCTGCTGTTGAAGCTGCTGGCGGCAAAGTCGAGGAGTAATCCCCAGTGTCTATGACTCCTAGTTCTTCAGGTCATGTCAACATGATGAAAGGCCAACCATTTCATGTGAAATACCGTGAAATTATTCGTCGAATGATGTTTCTCATTGGTGCGTTGTTGGTGTTTCGACTAGGAGCGCATATTCCAGTACCAGGCATCAATAATGCTGCGTTAGAAAACTTGTTTAATGCAAACCAAGGTACCATCCTTGGTTTGTTTAACATGTTCTCTGGTGGGGCATTAGAACGAATGTCTATTCTTGCTCTCGGGATCATGCCATACATCTCTGCATCGATTATCGTGCAGTTGATGTCAACTGTGGTTCCTTCGCTGGAAGCTTTAAAGAAAGAAGGCGAGCAAGGCAAACGTAAAATTAATCAATACACACGACAAGGCACATTATTCTTAGCGCTGGTACAGGCGGTAGGTATGTGTGCAGGCCTGATCAGTCAGGGGATTACCCTGAATACTGGTTTGGCTTTTTATGTTCCTGCAGTAACCTCATTGGTTGCGGGGACCATGTTCTTGATGTGGTTGGGTGAACAGATTACCGAGCGTGGGGTGGGGAATGGTATTTCCATGATCATCTTCGCGGGTATTGTTGCCGGATTGCCTAATCTGATTATGCAATCTTTCTCATCTGTAGATAATGGCCAGACCAGCCTGATTGGCTTGGTAATTTTTGGTTTGTTATCTCTGGGTGTTTTGGCAGCGATCGTGTTTATCGAGAAAGCGCAACGTCGTATTCCGGTAAACTATGCTCAAAAACAACAAGGTCGTCGTGTATTTACTGCACAGCAGACACATTTGCCATTAAAAATTAATATGGCGGGTGTGATTCCGGCAATTTTTGCCAGCTCATTGCTTTTGTTCCCTGCGAGCTTAGGTCAGTGGGTGGGTAGTGCAGATCCAAATGCTGGATTTATTAAGCGTAGCCTGCAAGATGTAGCATTGGTGTTGTCGCCTGGTCAGCCGTTGTATTTGGTGCTCTTTGGTGCGTTAATTATCTTTTTCTGTTACTTCTATACAGCACTGGTATTTAGTCCTAAAGAAGTGTCAGAGAACTTGAAACGCAGCGGAGCTTACGTGCCTGGTATACGTCCAGGTGAGCAAACTGCTCGTTACTTAGATCATATTCTCAATCGTTTGACGTTTATTGGCGCGATTTATATCGCAGTCATTTGTTTGATGCCGATGGTATTGCAAAGTTCATTTGGTATTCCATTCTATTTGGGTGGTACCTCTTTGCTGATTGTTGTGGTAGTAGTGATGGACTTTATGGCTCAGCTGCAATCACACCTCACTTCGCACCAATACGATAATCAAACGTTAATGAGAAAAACGACTGCTCATCCTAAGGGATAAGCGCACTTGAGGTTTCATCATGAAAGTACAAGCTTCTGTTAAGAAAATTTGTGGTAGCTGTAAAGTTATCCGTCGTAATGGGGTTATCCGCGTAATTTGTAGCGCAGAACCTCGTCATAAGCAGCGTCAAGGTTAATCTGATTAAGACCTGTTGATTTCTGTAGGCGAATTAGGTTATTATCCGCCCCTCAAGATTTTTGTGGGGCGGTTGATTATCTACTGCCTTTTTGGAGAAAATTGAATGGCTCGTATTGCCGGTGTAAACATTCCGGATAACAAGCACGCTGTTATCTCTCTAACGTATATCTTTGGTATTGGTCGCCATACTTCAAAAGCTATCTTAGCTGCTGCTGGTATTGCTCCAACTACTAAGATCCGTGAATTAGATGACACTCAGCTTGATGCGATTCGTGCAGAAGTTGCTAAGGTTCCGACCGAAGGTGATTTACGTCGCGAAATTTCCATGAACATTAAACGTTTAATGGATCTAGGCTGCTACCGCGGTCTTCGTCATCGTCGCAGCTTGCCTGTCCGCGGTCAACGCACCAAAACTAACGCTCGTACCCGTAAAGGTCCGCGCAAACCTATTAAGAAATAAGATTTCTGGAAGCTAAAAGATGGCTAAAGATACTCGCGCACGCAAGAAGGTCACTCGTACCGTCTCTGAAGGTGTCGCACACATTCACGCTTCTTTTAATAACACCATTGTGACTATTACCGATCGTCAAGGTAATGCACTGGCTTGGGCCACTTCAGGTGGACAAGGCTTCCGTGGATCACGTAAATCAACTCCGTTCGCTGCTCAGGTAGCTGCTGAAGTTGCTGGTAAAGCTGCTTTAGATTACGGTTTGAAAAACTTGGACGTCCTTGTAAAAGGTCCTGGTCCTGGTCGTGAATCTGCGGTTCGTGCTTTAGGTGCAGTGGGTTATAAAATTAACAGCATTACCGATGTGACGCCAATCCCGCACAACGGTTGCCGTCCACCTAAAAAACGTCGCGTGTAAGGAGAAACATTCATGGCTCGTTATATTGGTCCAAAATGCAAACTCTCTCGTCGCGAAGGGACAGACCTGCAACTTAAATCAGGCGTTAAACCGTTTGATGTTAAGACAAAAAAACATGCGAAAGTTCCTGGCCAACACGGCGGGGCTCGTGGTGGTAAACAATCTGAGTACTCACTACAATTACGTGAAAAACAAAAAGTACGTCGCATGTACGGTGTTTTAGAGCGTCAATTTAGTAACTACTATAAAGAAGCTGCTCGTGTTAAAGGCGCAACTGGTGAAAACCTGTTGAAGCTACTTGAAAGCCGTCTTGATAACGTTGTTTATCGTATGGGTTTCGGTTCTACTCGCGCAGAAGCTCGTCAGTTAGTATCTCACCGTAGCATCACTTTGAATGGCCGTCGTGTTAACATTGCGTCTATCCAAGTTAAAGCGGGTGATGTGATCGCAGTTCACGAAGGCGCTAAGCAACAATTACGTATCAAAAACGCAATTGAATTAGCTACTCAACGTGGCATGCCTTCTTGGATGGAAATCGACCATTCTAAATTAGAAGGTACGTTCAAAGCTGCACCGGATCGTTCTGATTTACCTGCTGAAATCAACGAAAGCTTGATTGTAGAATTGTATTCTAAATAATCCTTGAGGAAGCAATATGACGCGTACTGCAAATGAGTTTCTAACTCCGCAAGCGATCAAGGTCGAAGCGGCAAGCGGGACCTCGGCAAAAGTTATTCTAGAACCATTAGAGCGTGGCTTTGGTCATACTCTTGGTAATGCTTTACGTCGCATCCTTCTTTCTTCTCTACCTGGCGCAGCTGTGGTAGAAGTTGAGATTGAAGGGGTCGAGCACGAGTACAGTACTTTGGAAGGCTTGCAGCAGGACATCGTCGAGCTCTTGCTGAACCTAAAAGGATTGTCGATTAAGCTGTTCGATCAAAATGAAGCTTATTTAACATTAGAGAAACAAGGTGCAGGCGACGTAACTGCGGCTGACCTTCGTTTACCTCATAATGTTGAAGTGGTTAACCCTGAACATTTGATCGGTACTTTAAGTGCCTCAGGCTCATTGAAAATGCGTCTGAAAGTGGCTCAAGGTCGTGGCTACGAGACTTCTGATTCACGCTTCCCTGAAGGCGAAACTCGCCCAGTGGGTCGCTTGCAGTTAGATGCGTCTTACAGCCCAATCAAACGTGTTTCATACACCGTGGAAAACGCGCGTGTAGAACAACGTACTGACCTTGATAAACTGATCATTGATCTTGAAACTAACGGTACTGTAGATCCTGAAGAAGCGATCCGCAAAGCTGCAACTATTTTGCAGCAACAAATTGCGATCTTCGTTGACCTTCAGAAAGATCAAGCACCTGTTGCTCAAGAGCCTCGTGAAGAAGTTGACCCAATCTTGCTTCGCCCAGTAGATGATCTAGAGCTAACTGTTCGTTCTGCTAACTGTTTGAAAGCAGAAAACATTTACTACATTGGTGATCTTGTACAGCGTACCGAAGTTGAGTTGCTTAAAACTCCTAACTTGGGTAAAAAATCGCTTACTGAGATCAAAGATGTTCTGGCTTCTAAAGGCTTACAACTCGGCATGCGTTTAGAGAACTGGCCACCGGCTAGTCTCCGTATGGACGATCGTTTCGCCTATCGTAGCCGTTAATTAAGTAGGACTATCACCATGCGTCATCGTAATAGTGGTGTGAAATTAGGCCGTACAAGCAGTCATCGTAAAGCGATGTTCCAAAACATGGCTAACTCTTTGTTCGAGCACGAGTTGATCAAAACAACTGTGCCTAAAGCAAAAGAGTTACGTCGTGTAGCTGAGCCTTTAATCACTTTAGCTAAAAACGATACAGTAGCAAACCGTCGTTTGGCGTTTGCTCGTACTCGTTCAGCAGCAACTGTTGGTAAATTATTTACCGTTCTTGGCCCTCGTTACAAAGAGCGTAACGGCGGTTATCTACGTGTTCTTAAAGCGGGCTTCCGTGCAGGTGATGCTGCACCGATGGCTTACGTTGAGCTAGTAGATCGCGAAGTTAACTAATTTCGTGAAGAATAACGTAAGTTGTTCGAAAAGGTCGGTTGAATAAACCGGCCTTTTTTAATGCCTGTATATTTTAATTTAAAGTGATTGAGTTCAACATAACTGATCTGGCCTGAAAAGATAAAAAAATAGTGGCTTTTTAATGAACTTGACATTGTGTATTGTCAGTTTTGTGATTTAATAAAAACAGATAGCATCGCTTAGGTAAAAGAACAACATGGAAAAGCAGGTAGATATTTTAATTGTGGGTGCAGGGATCTCGGGGATTGGTCTAGCAGCACATCTTTCTAAACATTGTCCGCAACGCTCTTTTGAGATTATTGAACGCCGCGAAAGTATTGGTGGAACTTGGGATCTGTTTAAATATCCGGGCATCCGTTCTGATTCCGATATGTCGACTTTTGGTTTTAATTTTAAACCCTGGAAGAAAGAAAGCGTGCTTGCCGATGGCGCATCCATCAAAAATTATCTGGCTGAAGTGGTGGAAGAGTTTAAACTTCAGCCAAAAATCCATTTCCAGCATCGGGTTCTGAGTGCTAATTATGATTCTGCCACCTGCAAATGGTCAGTAGAGATTGTGGACGCACAGGGTAAGACGCAGATCTGGATCGCCAACTTTATACTGGGTTGTACCGGTTATTATAATTATGATCAGGGTTTTCAGCCGGAGTTTCCAAATCAAACTGCATTCAAAGGTGAGTTTATTCATCCGCAACATTGGCCGGAAAATTTAAACTATAAAGGCAAAAAGGTGGTCATTATTGGTAGTGGTGCGACCGCGATTACCTTGGTTCCTGCGATGGTCAAAGGTGGAGCAGGTCATGTCACCATGTTGCAACGTTCCCCAACTTATATTGCTTCTGTACCCTCGGTCGATTTTATTTATTCAAAAATGCGTAAATATCTGCCTGAGGAGGTCGCCTACAAGCTGACACGTGCGCGTAATATCGGCATGCAGCGCGGGATTTATGCTTTGGCACAGAAACAGCCAAAATTATTAAAATCACTTTTGCTTAAATCGGTGCAATTCCAGCTGAAAGGTAAAGTGGACATGAAGCACTTTACCCCGAATTATGAACCTTGGGATCAGCGTCTCTGTGTGGTGCCGGATGGGGATCTGTTTGAAATTTTACGTGAAGGGCAGGCATCGGTTGCAACGGATCAGATAGAAACCTTGACCGAAACTGGAATTCAGCTGAAATCAGGTCAACATCTGGATGCTGATATTATTGTTTCTGCAACGGGTCTGAATATTCAAATCCTCGGCGGGATTCAGGCGACGATGGATGGTCAGCCTATCGATACCTCACAGCATATGCTGTATAGAGGCATCATGGTCAGTGATATACCAAATATGGCGCTGATTATTGGCTATATTAATGCCTCCTGGACGCTTAAAGTCGATATTGCAGCTGAGTATATTTGCCGTTTGTTGAACTATATGGATCAGCAAGGTTATGCGCAGGTGATTCCTCAGGGAGATCAGAGCGAATTGCTTCAGGATACCGTCATGGGCAGTCTCAGTTCGGGTTATATTGCCCGTGCTGCGGATGTGATGCCAAAGCAGGGTAAACATGCTCCGTGGAAAGTCAGCAATAATTATCTCGCAGACCGCAAGGAACTCAAACAGGCTTCCTTTGAAGATGGGGTGCTGAAATTTAGAAAAAACAGCAATGCTTTAAAGCATAAACCGCGTCTGGTTTCTTAAAGTTATATTTTTGCATACAGAAAAAGGAGTCCTAAGAGACTCCTTTTTTATGAATCCATTTTAAAGTGAACGGGCGATGAGTTCTTTCATGATTTCATTGGTACCCGCGTAAATCCGATTGGCACGGTTGTCGATATAGGCACGGGCAATCGGATATTCTAGCATATAACCATAGCCGCCATGCAATTGCAGACATTCATCTACGACTTTGCTGTACATTTCTGAAATCTTGTATTTGGCCGCAGCAGCGGCATCTACGCCCAGTTCGTGATTGAGTTGCAGCTGCATACAGCGATCCAGATAAGTGCGGCACACATCGATCTCGGTACGTAGTTCTGCCAGTTTAAAACGGGTATTTTGAAAATGGCTGATGCTCTTGCCAAATGCCTGACGTTCCTTGGTATATTTCACTGTATGGGCAAAAGCGGCTTCAGCGCCTGCCTGACAGATAATCGCCACAATCAGGCGTTCCCAAGCCAGTTCTTTCATCAGCATCATAAAGCCCATGCCTTCCAGACCGAGCAGGTTTTCTGTGGGTACCCGAACATTGTCAAAGAATAGTTCGCAGGTATCCTGACCTTTCATGCCAATTTTATTCAGCGGCTTGCCTTTACTAAATCCGGCACGCTCTGCTTCGACCATAATCAATGAAAGATTGGCTGAACCTTTGTCATTATTGCCGGTTTTACAGACCACAATCGCCATGTCACAGAGATAGCCATTGGTAATAAAGATTTTGGAACCATTAATCACATAGTCATCGCCATCGAGTACTGCCGAGGTACGCACTGCTTGCAGGTCAGAGCCAGTTCCCGGTTCGGTCATGGCAATCGCGGTGACGACCTCTCCAGACGCCATTTTCGGTAACCATTGTTGTTTTTGAGCTTCATTACCAAAATTCAGCAGATAATTGGCAACAATATCTGAATGCAATGAAAATCCAGTCGCTGAATCTCCGGCATAGGCCTGTTCCTCAATCAAAATCATGCTATACAGCCGGTCTACGCCAGAGCCGCCATATTCTTCGGGCATGGTAGCGCAGAGCAATCCAAGCTCACCGGCTTTATTCCACAGCTCTCGATCTACATGCTGTTGACTTTCATAACGCTCGGTATGTGGAATGACTTCTTTCTCATAAAATTTACGTACCGTCTCGCGAAAAGCATCATGTTCGGTACTAAAGAGTTGGCACGGCAGCATCGGGGCAAGTGGGCGAATGGCTGCAGATTGCATCTTGTTATTCCTTATTTTGATTTGTTTGGTTTAACTTAGGTCATGCCAAGATCAGCAGCAATGAGCGGAATGTTCAAATGACTTAAATCTGCTGATGCTTTTGGTCATTTCTATGAAATCCCTCGAAATTCAGCCAGCGCTTCAGGTAAACTATTCGGGTTTATAACGAGTTGGGGAAATTCGATGACTGATGACATCAGCTTAGAAGAGCGCAAAGTGATTTATCGTGCGCGTCGTGGTCTAAAAGAACTGGATGTATATTTTGATCCCTACGTAAAAAACCATTACCTGAATGCTGAGCCTTTCGAAAAACAGATGTTTGCAGAGCTGGTTGAGCAGGAAGACCCGGATTTGCTGGACTGGTTTATGGAAGTGTCCGAGCCGCCACGCCCTGAACTAAAAGATTTTATCAAGAAGCTTAAATTTTACGTTCATGGATAATCGTTGCTTCAAGCTGAAACGCAGTCTGTGTGCATTGGCGTTTCAGCTGTTTATTTTTGCACTGCTGATGTATCTGTTGTATCAGTTATTACCGATTGCAATTTGGGCAGTATATGTTGTCATAGGCTTGGTAATTTATCAGCTGTTTTATCGTAAGACGCCACAGATAGAGCAGTTTGAATATCTCGATGGACGTGAATGGTCCTTGACTACCAAAGCACGACCGACCCGTCGGGTATTCATCAGTCATGTCATTGATCATCAGGCGTATATTGTGGTGTATTTCCAGCATGCCAAGGCGCGACCTTTACTGATCTGGTGTGATCAATTGCCGTTCAAACAATGGAAGTCTTTAAAAGTACTGACTAAATTAGTTTAGTTATAAGACAAACACATTTTAATGATTTAATTAAAATGTTCATAAAACAAATATTTAGATCAACTTTCTATTTTTATTGTCAGACAAAAATTACGGTTAATGCATAACTTAGAGAAATTGTCTGACAATTTATTCCCTATGTTTTATTTTTAGCCTGTACATTTAACTCACCAACAGCAACTACGGGAGACCTTGATGGAATTTCCAGTGTGGATGTATTTGATCGTCGCGATTGTTTTAGCCTTGGTAGTAGGACGAATCGGGACGGTGCTGAAGGATAAGTTTTCATCTTAACCAAGCAGGGTTTTATCATTTTTCTGCTTGTACAGTTAATAAGTAGCATGTGCTGAACCGTCGCAATGCTACTTTTTTTTGCCCAAAATTTGGGATTCTCCTTAATACAGTCAATTGCAGCGTGGCTATTTAATGGCAAAGTGTCTCGTCTAAATTAGAGTAAATACTCTTTTATTCACAAAATGCTTCTGATATCTTTAGCAGAAAGATGGACATAATCACAATTATAGAGGACAGGAAAATGTCAGGCGTCCGTAAAATATGCCAAGGTATGGCGACCATTGCAATAACAACAACAGTTTTGACGGGGTGTTCTCAGGTCATTAAAACCGGTGCCAATGTTGCACTGGGTTTCACCGAAAACCATATTGTACCGCCGATTTTAGCGATGGATGATGCTGAAATGGTGTGTAATTCAGGGAATTCTTTAACGCCGGCCATTATGGCGACCAAAGAAATGGGGGCGGATCCAACACGGGTGGCCGTGCTGATGTATTCGGCTGCCGGTATTTGTGCCGAGCAAAAAGCGCTGGAAGCCGAGTTACGCTATTTACGTGCTTCAAAAACCAATCAGGTGGCAGAAGCTCAAGATGCCCGAATCGAGCAGAAGCGCTGGGCGGCACTGGCAGCACAGCGTCAATATACCGGTTATCAACTGTTCCAGAGCCGTTATGAAAAGAAATACCAAAAAGCCCTGGGTGAAGAATGCCCACGCATGAACAGTGATATCGAGCAAACGGTTTATCTGTTGGGTATGCTCAGTGGCTTGCAGGCCATGACCAATGATATTAACTCGGGTGGTGCAGTGCATGTACCGAAAGATATTGCTGCCGTGGTCGAGCGTGGCATGGTGTGTCTGGATAACGCGAAATTCTGGGGTGCGCCGAATGCCACCCGTGCGGTGATCTGGACTTTGTTGCCAGGCGCAGGGGAAGGCAAGCCTGACCCTTACCAAACATTAAAACAATCTACACAAATTGGTGAGCAAAAAGGTGTACGTTTATCTCATGCCTTGTATGCCGTAGCGGCTCAGGCCAGTGGCGATGATGCCAAAGTTCGGGATGCCTTGAAAACCTTTGCTCAGGCCCGTACGGAGGAAAAACCGGTAAATCCGCAATTCAAGCTGATTGACAGCATGGCCGCGATTATGGTCAGTGGCATATCAGATCGTTACTGGACAGAAAATACTGGTATACGTAGTGGCGATGATGGCATGCAACGTTTCTGGGATGAATCCGACAGTTCTTCCGAGCTCGATGATCTGTTCAGTGCGGATCTGTAATGCAGATACTATGCATGAAGCTTCAGGGATGAAGTCAAATTAGATGGTCAGGGAGGACAACAGGCCGATGCTAGATCAACATTTTCGACGAAAAATTATTTTTCTAGCGGCTTTTGTCTCTCTCTCTGCATGTCTGCAAATTTTTCAGGATCATTTTATCTACTGGCAAGAGAGTCTGCTGGGTGAATTCTGGCGACTCTGGACAGCGCACTGGGTACATGTGAGCTGGATTCATTACTTTCTAAACATTCTCGCCTTTATCTGTTTACCTTTCATTTTTCCACGCGCTACCGTCTGGCATTTCTGTGCCATTTTGCTGATCTTGCCACCGTTGATCAGTTTAAGCTTTTATTTTTTCTTACCCAATATTGAAGCCTATGCGGGCCTGTCGGGCGTGCTGCATGGTGCCTATGTCGCCGTAGCCTGTGTACATTTGCTGTATAAGCGGGAACGCGGCTTTGCGGCGCTGGTATTATTTTTGATTTTTGCCAAACTGGTCTGGGAAAACACCATTGGCAATGTCGGAACGGCGCAGCTGATCGGTAGTCCGGTTTTGGTTGAGGCACATTTACTTGGGGTGATTTGGGGCGTGATTCTGGCGCTGATCTATATTGTGAGCAATTATTTTCGGGATAATTAAAGTGCAGAGATAAATAATTTACTTGGCAGAAAATACAAAAAGAAAATATAAATTGTCATTTTTATTGTGCCAATTTTCATGCAAAGTCAAAACATAGAATAAAGATCCTGACCTTTGAAAAGGAATTTTCTAGGCAGAAGGGAAGATCAGCGTCCTAGACCAAGCATCAGGCCGCTAAAATAAAAATAGGAATACACATGCAAAATAATGATCAAAACAGATCAGGATTAGGTCTGTTGCGTTATATATGGACAGAGTGGATCTCGACCTTCGTCGTGCTGGTTTTACTTTTGCTCACTTTGATTATTGGCACCGGGGAAATGATTCACGGTCAGTTGCTGCGTATGGGCGAGCGTATTTACGGCGATCCGGCAACAGGAATGCAATATTCATTTTTAAGGGCTGAGCCGACGCGTCCACAATGTGAACGCAATATTAATGTTGATCAACGCGTTCAGCAGCAGATAAAAGCCGATGCAGCCGATGAATATGCCGACTTCTTCGGGGTGCGTTCGGAAGCGGATGTCCGTGCTGCGGTGTTACAGGCACAGCAGGTCTGTGAAGAATCCTACCTGTTTTATGATAAAGCCATTCAACATGTGCAAGCTCATCCAAGTATTCGGGCTTATCGGACGTTTGAAACCTCTTTTTTTGGAATCTTCAAGTTTGGTACGGAAAACCGGGCTTTGCTTCTGGTCATCATGGTGGTCTTTGCTGCGATCAGTGCCACTCTAAAAACCCATCATATTGGCTTACGTAGCCCGAGCACGCGTATCGACTTTAAAGTTTATTCGGTCGCCATGCTGGTCGCTAATGCTTTCCTGGCATTTTCATCCTATAGCCAATATCAGTCCGTATTGAACTCGGGCGTGCCGATGGGGGAGATGAAGTACATCTACTGGTTGTGGATGATTCTGTTCAGCACACTCACCTTGATCAGCCTGTATCAGGTGATCAAACAGCCAAAACCAACGCGCGAAGGTGGCAGTTTTGGTCTGGCCTTTTTGAGTGTGCCGCTGTATGCCTATATGGCCATTACTACCGGAATAAATTTCACCTTTTTTATGGACTATCCAATGGGACAGGGGATTTACCTCGGTCAATTGGTAGAGTTTTCCAGTATTTTCCTAAATCTGGCCTTGTTTATCTGGGCCGGTATGTTGCTGAAACAGACCCGTGTCGTGGACATGTTCCTGAATATTCTGCGTCCATGGAATCTGGCCCCTGAAACCCTGACCTGGTTAATCTTGCTGGCAGCTGCATTACCGACCGCCTATACCGGAGCATCAGGGATTTTCGTAATTGCCGCAGGTGCGATTATTTACAAGGAAGTCTGGAATGCGGGCGGACGCCGTCAGTTTGCATTGGCCGCCACTGCAATGTCTGGTTCACTGGGCGTGGTTTTACGTCCTTGCTTGCTGATTGTCGTTGTGGCATCACTGAATAAAGAAGTGACCACCGACTTACTCTATCACTACGGGATTTATGTCTTCCTGCTCAGTTCGACTTTATTCCTGGTAATTTCCCTGTTCTTTGCAGAAAACAAATTCCGGATTGCTGCACCTATTGTGGCTGCTCCTCAATCCGGTCGCGCCTTCATTGCGATTATTCCATATATCGTGATTTTCATTCTGATCTGGTTATTCTATAAATATGCCTTGTCGACTGACCTGAATGAATTTACCGCACCAGTGATGATGCCAGTCATTCTGCTGATGATTGTCTTGTTCGACAAGTTGCGTCATGAACCTGCGCCGTTGCCGGCAGTGGGGCATTGGGATGAAACTTTGACCGCAACTTTAAACTCAAGATCGGCACCTGAACTGGCGACAGCCGGTGCCGCAGCCAATGCAGAATATCGTGAGGCTGAACATAGTGAACAACCAGGCAAAGAATTGGCTGTTGATCATACTGTGCAGCGTTCAAAAGCGACTGAAATTTTGCGTAATGTCGGTTTCTGGAAATCCATGCATATTTCTACCAGTGAAACCGTGGGACATATTGGTGCGCTGGTGATTCTGATGGCACTTTCGGTGAGTGTGGGTGGCTTGCTGGAACGTATTGAAATTATGGAAGCCTTCCCGACCGAAATCAGCAGTACCATTCTGGTGATTTCCCTGATTGTCGGCTTGATGATTTTTGTCGGGATGATCATGGATCCATTTGGCGCGGTGATTCTGATCTCGGCGACCGTGGCTCCAGTGGCCTATCAATACGGCATTCATCCAGTACATTTCTGGATGATTACCCTGATTGGTTTTGAGCTGGGTTATGTGACGCCACCGGTTGCGCTAAATCATCTGCTGGCCAGACAGTCGATTGGCGATGCTGAGGTGGCTGAAGCGGATGCGGAAGTTCGCCATCTGTCTTTTTACTATCGTTATGAACGCTGGATTTTACCAGTGATAGTATTGCTGCCTGCGATGCTGATCATTGCCTATGTGCCTTATATCTTTAAGCTGTTCGGCTGGTATCAATAAGAAAAAAGCAATAAAAAAGCACTTTCGGGTGCTTTTTTATTTATTTGATTTAAAATCGTTAATCAAATTTTGGATGAATTCAGGCGTTTTTGCAGAATTGGACTACACAGTAGAATCGCACAGAAAATCAGCCCCAGCCCAATCAGGCTATAAAGGTCCGGAACTTCCTGCCAGAACAGAAAGCCCCACATGCCGGCAAAGAAAATCACCACATAGTTGACCGGTCCAATCTGTCCTGCCGGAGCCAGCTTGTAGGCATTTGACATAAACAATTGGCTGAAATTGGCCAGGATGCCGGCAGTAATCAGATAGCTGAGTTCTGTCAGGGTATAAGATCGCCATAGCCAGAACATCGGAATCACTGAAATCAGGGTGCCAATAAAGCAGAAATAAAACACGATTTTTTCCGGAGACTCAGTTTTAGTCAGTGCCCGAACCGTGACAAAGGCCATCGCCGCCAGAAAGCTCGCACTCAAACCAATGACCGACATCAGGTTAATTAGACCCGAATCCGGTTTGGCAACACAGAGTACCCCGACGAAACCAATCAGAGCCGCGACTAACATGCTTGGTGTGATTTTTTCCTTGAGAAATAGCCAGGCAATCAGTGGAATAAAAATCGGGGAAGAGTAGGTAAAGACCATGGCATTGGAGAGTTTTAAATGCGCGATGGCATAGAAAAAGCCGTACATGGCCGTCAGTCCGACCACTGCGCGCCAGGTGTGCATCCACAGCTTTTCAGTTTTGAAAAAAACAATGCCTTTATTGAAAATGAAGGGCAGGAAAATAAACAGCCCAACAAAATTGCGAAAGAAGACCACTGTGGCATTATCAACCGTTGCCGAGGCATAACGGATACACACGCCCATAACTGAAAAGAGAAAAGCAGAGCAGGTCAGTAACAGAATGGCTTTAAGCAGATGCGGAGCGGCTGGGGCGGACATGGAAACAACTGAGCTAGAAGATCTGACGATATTCTAGCTGAAATGCTGTCGAGATTTACTGGCTTTGAGCAAGTTGTGCTTCAAGTAACTTGATCTGTTCCTCTTTCAGTTGGATCAACTGGTCGGCATCGCTATGCTGCGCATCCAGTGTGGCCTTTTGTTCATTGAGCTGAACTTGGATGTCATCTAGTTTAGCCACTTCTTCTTTGGCCAAACTGGCATTCTCCGGCACTGGTGAATCTAACAGCTGCTCTGATACCAGTGCTTTAGCTTCAATCGCCTCAGCTGCTTTCGCTGCCGCCGTATCTTCAGTTTTCGCCGCAGGTTTTGCTGCCGGAACAGCCGCGATATCTTCCTGATGCATGCGTTCCGCTTCACCGGAAGAGGCAGTCAACCACTGATATAGCAATACCAATGCAACGACAGTAACTAAAGCCCCCATAATCCCCATTAAAAGTTTGGGGTTATTTCTTTGTTCTACTGACATAGCTTGAACCTTGATTTTTATTTTACTGAACGAGGTTTAAACTGAATCACGCCAACTTCATCTGGAACAGCTAGTGTTTCTGGTTGATCAACATGCGTGGGACGATTTTCTTCATAACCACATTCAATACATTCGATCCATTCATCTTCACCAGAGGTCAGCATGACGACGCGATCTAACGCCTGACATTTTGGACATTTTGCGCCTGCAATGAAACGACGTTTAATGGTCATCATACTCACCTTGTGATCAACTTAAAAAGCTAGTTTAAGCGTTTTTAGAGGGGTTCGTCCAACCTTGATGACGCAGCAATGCATCTATTTTTGGCTCGCGTCCGCGGAAATTGATAAATGCGTCAAGTGCTGTGTCTTTTCCGCCAACTGCGAGGATATTTTCCCGAAACTGCTTTCCAGTAATGGTATTAAAAATACCTTCATCTTCAAAGCGGTCGAAGGCATCACTGGCCAAAACTTCGGCCCATTTATAGGAATAATATCCCGCTGCATAACCACCGGCAAAAATATGACTGAAGCTGTGCTGGAAACGGTTATAGTCGGTGGTCGGTAGAACCGCATATTTTTCACGGATCTCATTCAAAGTAGCCTGAACCTGTGCTGCATTTAAAGCCGGATTGGCTCGGTGAATACTCAGGTCAAACAGGGCAAATTCAAGCTGACGCAGGGTTTGCATGCCAGACTGGAAGAAACGTGCATCCAGCAGGGCTTTCAGCAGTTCAGCCGGCAAAGATTCTTGGGTTTCTATGTGCTCGCTGAGCAGATCCAGACTTTCCTGATCCCAAGCCCAGAATTCCATAAATTGGCTTGGCAGCTCGACCGCATCCCACGCCACGCCATGGGTACCTGCCACGGCAATATTGTCTACTTCTGTCAGCATATGATGCAGGCCATGACCAAATTCATGGAACAAGGTGATGACTTCATCATGGGTCAGCAGTGCAGGGCGATTGCCGACAGGTGGAGTAAAGTTACCGACCATATAGCAAATCGGTTTTTGCAGGCCATCACTGGTCTGCATACGGGAACGGAAACCGCTCATCCAGGCACCGCCACGTTTGCCTTGACGTGCATACAGATCAAAATAGAAACCGCCAATCACCTGACCCTGATCTTCTAGTTCAAAATAACGTGCATCTGGATGCCAGACAGGCGCTTTACGTTCAATGACTTGAATGCCATACAGACGATTCACAATACTGAACAGGCCTTGCAGGATTTTTGGTGCAGGGAAGTAAGGTTTAAGCACTTCCTGTGACAAATTAAATTGCTGCATTTTCAGCTTTTCAGAATAATAGCCACTGTCCCACGGTTGCAGATCACGGATGCCATCTTCAGCAGCAATCGCTTTCAGTTCTGCAATTTCTTTCTCTGCTGGCGCGCGGGCATGCTCTGCCAGATCACGCAAGAATTCGTCTACGGCCTCTACACTTGGTGCCATTTTGCTGGCTAAGGACAATTCCGCATAATTATTAAAGCCAAGCAGTTTTGCCATTTCCAGACGCAAACTGAGAATTTCTTCGATCAGTGCAGTATTGTCAAACTCGCTCTGTTCAGCCTGATCTGACGCACGCGTGGTATAAGCTTTATAGAGTTCTTTACGCAGAGGGCGATTTTCTGAATGGGTCATGATCGCCAGATAAGACGGGAAATCCAGCGTAGCCACCGGTTGATCCAGCTCACGTTGCTGACCATATTGTTTTAACAGCTCAATATTATTTGAAGATAGACCCGCTAACTCATCTTCATTCAGCGGTCTGAAATAGGCCTGAGTCGCATCTAGCACATGGTTGGAGAAGTCGGAAGATAATTGGGACAGACGTGCCGAAATTTCCGCATAACGTTTTTTCGCTTCACCCTCTAACGCCACCCCAGATAATTTAAAGTCACGTAAGGCCAGTTTAATGGCGCTTTGCTGCGCTGCCGGCAGTTCACTATAAATCGACGCATCATAAATATGCTGATAGGTCTGATACAGCGCCGTATGTTGACCCAGTTGCGTATAATATTCGCTAAGACCCGGTAAAAGTGCTTGGTAGACATCACGGGTTTCGGCATTGTTCATCACGGCATTTAAATGTGACAAGATGCCCCAAGACTCACTCATATTGTTTTCAAGCGTGTCGACATGTTCCAGAGTAGTCAGCTGCTCCTGTACTGTAGTAGGCGTTTCGGTGAGGTCATTCAGGAACTTTTGCCCTTCAGCGATACAGCTTTTAATTTTTTGTTTTAGCTCAGCCAGCGTAATCTGATCAAATTGTGGAACAGGCAAAGTTGCCTTTTCTAAAGTCATGTCGGTCTGCCGATTTATTTCCTATGTTAAATCTAGATGTAGGGGTTATGAGCTAGGAAATCAAGCTATCTACAGTTTTTTCTCGATCTTTTGATTTAAGGTTGTTAATGATTTATTGATATTTTTTAATTGTTCTAATAATCCTCCATTGGATGCTGGAAGTGATTCTAATTCATTTATATCAATTGTAGAGATGTCAGTGATTTTTGTTTTCCAAAGATTCAAAGGGTGTTTATACAAATATGTAATAGTGAATGTTATAGGGGAATTATCTAATGAATCTTTTAAGCCCCCATATTGCCCCCAATCGTATATATAGCTCTGATTGGGTGGGAATACTTTGACTCCATTTTTAAAAATACCAGTTTCAAAATCTTGTTTTTCAGAATTTAATTTTTCAATTCCAAATGCCGCGCGAGGGATCGGTCGATCACTAGATATTTTTACATTATGAGCGATGGATTTTCCAATATTTTTAACATGAAGTTGGATTACGGATTCTTTCCCATAATGAGGCGTAGCAAAAATAGGGTGTGTTGACACTTTTAGCTTAAAAAAATAGCGAAGTAGTAAAATCAAATCGCCAAACCCAATTTTACTATTCGCTATGCCTCGTACCATGCTGACAGATCAACAC
>NZ_JBQGUZ010000019.1:0-65322 GCF_052078135.1 Acinetobacter lwoffii | reverse complement strand
ATGTCGATCTGTAGGATTACGCCAATACCAACGTAAACGTTTTTCCATTTCTGGAGCATAACGCTGAACCCAGCGATAAATTGTGGTGTGATCAACATTCACTCCACGTTCGGCCAGCATTTCCTGAAGTTCACGATAGCTGATGCCATATTTACAATACCAACGAACAGCCCAAAGAATGATTTCACCTTGAAAGTGCCGACCGTGGAAGGGATTCATCTGCTGTATCTCGAAATAAATAAGATATTTAGCTTATCATGTCAGCCTATTTGCAACAGTGCCGAATGCAAAGCCTTGGAAAGATCAGCAAGTCAGGTCTATAGAACGAAATGAGTTATTGAAAACAGTCAAACTGCTAGGAAGGTCACTTTGGAAAAAGTGGTCTGGTTATCATCGTCGAAGTTTGGTGGAAACCAAGATGCATTGCATCAAATTATTAGGCGATAAATTAACAGCAAGGAGTTTTCCTAGTCAGGTGAATGAGATTCATGCACGCGTAGCCGTCTTGAACAAATTCACAGAATTGGGGCGCCCTCACACCGGTAATCCCCCCTAAAAATAAAAGGATCTAAAAGTAGAATTTTCTCTTAAGATATGTGAAGGAATTTCTTTTCGGATTTCATTTATATAGATTTGAAGAATTCTGTAGTCTCGTTCCTGCAGTTTAATTACTCGGTACGAATATTCATTTTTGATTTTTGGCTTTTTTGATCGATCATCGAACTCATCATCTGTATTTGTAATAATTAAACTAAAACTATGATTCTGAATTGATTTTTTAATAGAGTTGGTTGTTAGTAGCATAAGCTCACCAATTCTAAGACCATAGTTGAGCATGAGATGTATGATCAGAAAGTTTCTGAGTTGTACATTTTTAGATCTAAAAGGATTTAATTCATTGTATTTATTAGAGTTACTTGGTGAAATGACTGAATACAATCCTTTAATCATTTCCTGATTCATGCTCTTAAAATTATGATTTATCTCACTTTTAATTGTCTTATTGGCTTTTGAAAAATTATTTATAATTTTTTTCTTTATTGTCATATATTTATTCAAGTTTTCTTTAATTTTTTGAATTTCCTTCAACGTAAGTTGTGGCTGTGATTGCATGCTTAAGTATTCATTAATCAAGAAGTTGTAAAACTTTAAGAAGGATCTAACTCTATGACCAATTGTTGTGTAATTAATATGTTCTGAATTGCTTAGCCGTATAAGATTACTTTCAAGTTTTTTATTATTTTCTAAGTAAACAATGAAATTATCAATTTCACATTGAATGATCTCAAAATTATAGGATGTCGAATAGAACGACTCACAAAAGGACGTGGCAAACTTTTCAAACCAAAATTCATACCAAAATTTTATTGCGATTAAATCTGCATGCTGCGTAGAGATACTTTGAAATCTAAGAAATTTCATGGTGTACAGCATAGGGTACATACATGGACAGAATGAATCTAAATCAAATAAAAGAATAATTTGATTTTCGTTTGAGACTTTCTTTTCTAAATGAATTGTTTTTAAAGCAAACATAGTAAAGTTTATGAATTATTCTTAAGGTCAACATATCATATTTTATGATTGAAATAGAAATTAGTTAAGTTATTGAATCTTAGTTCAAGAAAGAAAAATATGAAGTTATTGTTAGGTGTATCGGAATTGTCATAATTAAAATTCTCAAAGGAGTAGAAAAGGCACTACCCCACAATTTTTTTCTCTCAAAATGTCATTCACTGTCATTTTTTAGTGGCAAGTACCAGGTGCAATTCTTTTTACGGTGTATTACACCGTAGATGTTTTGAGTGAGCTTAGCTGGCACCGTAAAAGTTTTGATCGACAAAATATCCAAAGTCAACTGGACTGTTAATCCATTTGCTAAACAAAACGTGAAACAGCAAATTATTGTAGTCTATATATTTTTCATAATTGTTCACGATACCTAAGTTCAGCAAGTTTTTTTCAAACTCAATGCGTTCAATGGGTTCTGATTTCACAAATGCATGGATGGATGCTTTGATTACATGATAATTATAACTTTCTGATGGACATTGACGTTCACATGAAATAATTCCAGCTTCAATGAACAAATTAATATTACGCTGCCAAGAACGTCCGTGAATGTGGTAATTCAGGCAGTCACCAAGTTTTTGCAGATCTGACAATTTAAAGGATTTGTTTTGGCAAACTGCAAAATATGTAAAGGTAAAATAACGATATGAAATATCTTTTTTTAATATCTTAAACTTAGGATTGTCATAAAAGTTAACATTAGCATTCGTTCTATATATTTTAAGGAACAGCTCACCATACTTACTTAATCTATAATATTTAGATGAGCGACAAGTAGAACGCCCTAGATCCTCTATCATCCCCAATTGGACCCAATTTTTAATAAGACGCTGAATAGAACGAACGAGCCATTTAGACTTATAACCCTCTAATTCATCTATATAGGTGCCTTTCAGGAAGTGAACACTCAATGGTCGTGGGTGATGTTCTACAAACTGAGTGAACAGTCGATGTATAAATTTTATATCCAAAATTGTATTTAGAGCTCTCATGATAAGTACTTTAAAACCATCTTAAAACCATCTTAAAACCATCTTAAAACCATTTTAACAAAACCTTTTAAACCTTTTAATTTTTTTTAAATTAAATATACTTAAAACCATAATAATAGCTTAAAGGGTTTTAATTGTGCTAAAGCTAAAATGTATATCGATATTAGCAATGTCAATCATTACACAATCTATCTTTGCTGAAAATTCAGTAGTACTTGATGTTGGCCATTCACCAAAACAAGCTGGATCTACTGCAGCTAACGGCTATCCTGAATACACTTACAACCTTAGCATGGTCAATTCTATTGAATACTTTCTTAAATCGCGTCATGTCCAAGTGCTCAGATCTTCAGTGAATGAAGATAAAGTCTCACTGGTTCAACGTGCGACCAGATACCCTAATGCTAATCTTTTTATTTCGGTGCACCACGACTCAATACCTACTGAGCTGACCAAGTACAAGAATCAACTCAAAGGTTTTTCAATTTTTGTATCAAAGAAAAATCCAGAATACGGAAAAAGTTTGAAATGCGCCAATCTCATTGGCCAGAACCTAAAATCAATTGGTGAAAGCCCTTCTACTTACCATGGCATTAATATACCAGGTGAAAACAAAAAGCTTTTGACCTCAAATGGCGTATATCAATATGACAATCTAGTGGTCCTGAAGAAATCACAAAAGCCGGCGGTTTTAATTGAGATCGGCGTGATTGCCAATCCTGAAGAAGCAAATCGCTTATCTAATCAGAAAGTAATCTGGAAAATATCTGAAAATATTGCTCAGTCGATACAGCAATGTTTAAACCAATAAGGTGCATGCTGCAGTAATCAATATGCACCCCTCTAGAATTAGAATCTTATGCCGACCGTTTCACCATCATCATTGACCGCACCAGCATCATAAGTGTTATGCCATACGCCATTAATCATGACCAAGTGTGGCGCCCAAAATGACACTGTTTGAATATTATGCAAAACATCATCTGGCGTATCGAAACTAGAAGCACCTATATAGCGGAAGAACATCAAGTTTTCGCCTAGTTCTTCAATATACATTTCAGGATCAAAGTCATCCAAAAACTCTTTATCTTCACGTATCACTTCGTTTAACTCAGTTTCAACGAGTTTGAGTAAAGCGGTAGGCGTAGGTAAACCATCATAAGCCCATTCAGACTCTTTACCTTCAAGTTCCATCCCATCTTTAATATCAAATGCAGCGACATATCCAGTAAAGTAATTTTCAGCTTGCGAGAAGTTATTCGGCATGTCTTGATAGTATCTATCAAGTACGGTCTTAATCTTTGCCAAGGTTGCATCAATCGTACTTTGAATTGCACTTTCAGCACGTTCTTGAGCTGTACCTCTTTGCTTAGCTTGCCCCATGTGTACCCCCTGATTATTCACATTTTGACTAGTATTTTATTTCTAAAGCCTATTGTTTCAGCACTTTAAACCGATTCAGTATATACCAAAGGTTTGCTATTTATATTTCATATATACGATAAGTCTCAAATACTACAAATGGCTTGGTAGCTAAGTGATATAACATGTTTTTGTGCTTCAGGCTTTACAATGCTTTTCTCAGATTATCTAGACCAACATGCCGTTATTCTTGCGCTATGTTTGGCAATCTGCATATCTTCAGTTGTGGTTTATACAAAGTATAGAACTCTACGCGCCGTTTATCTTACTGGTGCATCCCTATTCACTTTAACCGCCACAATATTTCTATCGATCGGATTTTATTTAACTACATTGGATGTATCTGCTTCAGATAGAAAGGAGATCCAAAGCATTATTTCTCAAGTGAGCCAAGACAAAAATATCGCTTCAGCAATTGAACTCAATCAAAGAAATAACTATGAATTATTGGTTGCAGTATCTCAAAAGAAAAACCTTACCTACTCAGATCTAGGCAGTATTCAATATGGCCAAGTACGTGACACAGTAAATTTGACGAAATATTCTCAATACAAAACTTTGGTGAATGCTGAGTACTAATATTTATTGTTGTTTGCGTTGTTCAAGAACACTGATTTATGCACTACTCGTTGTTCTTCCTCATATCGTATCACTTCATGAGCCACGCAATATAGAGATATATTTCTTAGACATTGTTTCCATAAAAGTTCTGGATAGAGTTTTGTATAGGTCAGGAATGTTCTTTTCCCAAAACAACAATATTTCACCCTTCGTTTTGCATAATTTAAAATCATCGGTATTGGTGAGATCCTCTACCTGTTGAATCATCACTTCCCTTTCTTTTTCTTTGGCTTGTTTTTCTAAAACTTTTTGTTCCTTGATTTTGTCTTGTTCAGACAAAAAGTTCCTACTTTTCTCGCGTTTTTCACTGTCAGTAATGAACTTAACCAAGTGGAATAAATGTTCCATCCATTCATCCGTATGGGTTAAGCCAAGGATGCAACCATTTAGATTAAAGCCAACATTAACCAGGCCTATATCTGATGATGTTTTATTTCTGATATTCAAAATGACATCTTCATCCAGTTCATTTTCTGCAATGAATTCGTCTATATAGTGTTGGTACTCTGGAGATAGAAAACCGTCAAAGGTATATCGAACAACTTCTACCAGTAAAAAATTAACCCCGAAAAGTTCAATGTGTTTTTCAATCTCTTCAACAGGGATTTCCAACTGCATTGTAGATACGAGGCTTTCTACGTGGACCAGTGGCTTACCAATTTGCTGTAACTTTTCATAAAGCTCATTTGCATTCATGGGTTGGTTCAATCCGTTTTTTATATTTTATTCAGCACAGCCAATGTCGCATTGAGCATATCGACTGAAACCTCTAATTTTTTTGCTAAACGGGCCATGTGGCCGTCATCAAGTATTCTTAATGCCTTATGTAATGAAGTATAGTTTTTTAGCTCTGAAAACTCTTCAATTTTTTCATTGATATAGACATCATCTAAACCAGCTTCTTCAAAACACTCAATTACAGATAAGCCAACATATGAAAGTTTCTGTTTTTTAACATATGTTGATTGTTTTTGGTCTATTAAACCAAGTTTCACAGCAATTTTGTGGCTTTCACCACGCTTAGGTAGTCGATTGTTTGTGATGACCCTTGTATTGAAAAATTCTTTTTTTACTTGTTCAAAAGTCTTAGCCATTACGGGCACCATCAAAAGTTAATTATTTCGATCGTTTACGATATATCTTTAGAAGTACAAGAAGCGAATAAATTATTAATCTTGGTTCGCTCTAGCGCGTGGATGTGCATCTTTATAAGAACTAATCAACGTTTCGTGATCTACAAGAATATATACTTGTGTCGAAGATAGTGATTTATGACCTAGCATTTCCTGAACGGCGCGAATATTTTTTGTTTTGTTATACAAGTGCGATGCAAAACTATGTCTCAAAGCATGAGTACTACCAATATGTCCAGAACCATGCGCCTTTAACAGAGCTGTAATGCATGCACCTAAATGGTTTTTCGCAATATGTTTGCCAGATGGTGCAATGAATAAATATCCGCAGTCTTCTACTCCAGCTTTTGAAATCCAACGATTACGAACTAAAAGCCAAGTAGAAATAGCCTCTAGTGATTTTTTTCCTAAAAAAACAATCCGTTCATTATTTCCTTTACCCAATACCTTTAGTTGCATAGCACTGAGGTTGATATCACTTAGTTTGATGGCATGTAATTCAGAGATACGTAAACCGCCAGAATAAGCAATTTCTGCAGCTGCTAGATCTCTTAACTTTTGATTATTGTATTTCGGATTTAATGGCGTCTTGTTATCAAGTATCTCATTCAACGTATTCACGGCGATCGGGCGCGGTAAGCTTTGATTTTTGAACTTAACCCGAATGTCAGAAAAGAAGTTTTCAGGTATATATTCCTTACGCAGACAATAGTTCAGGAAGTTTTTTAAAGCTGATAAATTTTTGTTGAGTGTTCTTGCAGAAACAATATCAACATCGATTCGATGCAACCGAAATGATGTGATGTAATCGCGGTCTAGTTCCAATAGATGTTTACCTTTAAAAAAAGGCATTTCTAACATCAAAAGTAAGCTCTTTTTGTATTCATTAATTGTCATGTCGGACTTATTTTCAAGCTTCAGGCTATCCAGCCATTCTTGAATCAATTCCTCATTCGTCATGCTATGCATGGAAAGGTTTTCCGACATAATAATGCTTAAAGCTCTTGGATGGTTTTTTCTAGCTGAACCTGTTCGTCAGCCTTACTTAATTTTATGACATTTTGCACAATATCCATATATTCTTTTACTGATATTTTGCCATCTGCTTTCGCTGCGTCCACAGTTTTGCGTAAAAATGGATTATCTGAATATTTTTGGAATAAAGTGAAGGCTTTAAGGTCATTCAACGCGTCTGCATTAATTGAGCCATTAGAATGTTTAATGATGCAATTTTTCACCTGGTTTTCAGGTGTTTTGATGTAAGTAACTTCGGGCATAAATAGTTTGTATTTTGTAACCAATTGCACCTCATTAGAAGCTAAGCAACTGTATACAATTTGCGATATTGGTTCTTTTGGACCACTAACACTCCACCCTCCCGTAACCATTAAAAATGGGATGTTTGAATACGGGTATTTGAATGTATCATCAACCAGCTTATTAAACTCATATGCTGTCGATAGGTAGCGATCGTTTGTAAAAACATCAACATGTGACATATCCTTCGGAACTTCTGTGCATCCCCCGATCATGATTACAGATGCAATTGAAAGAAGTAATTTCTTCATAGTTCTAACCTTAATTAGATATCCTTTCTAAGTTACAAGTAACTTTTGCTTAGGCTACGGTTAATATTTATCCAGGAACAAAATAAAGCGGTCGATAGTGACCGCTATATACATTAGAAATTGAATTTTTCAGTGTTGTACGCATAGATTTTATTAATATCAATGCGTTTACCTTGCATGGTTGTTATTGCAGTTGGTTGGAATTTAATTGCAAGATCTTTAATTTCAACGTCTTTCCATTCTGGCATGGAAGACGGTATATCAATAGTGCGGCGCTCTTTGGTACGGGTAGCTGGTATCCAGTGGTTTAACTTAACCATTGAGTCACCTAACAATGTACCTCTTTTGCGATCAACAATGCGTAAGTTTCCTTCCACCGAACGTATTTTTAAACCAGAATAGTTATCAATTCCATAAGTAAATGTGTTTTGGTTTTTACCGTAAAAACGTACTGTAAATTGATCGCGCATATAATAATCGTAATGTGCTTTTAATACCTGAAGCATAGTTTCACGATCTACAACATTTTCGACAATATCTTTGTCAGTACGTAAGGACTGCAGTTTATTAAGTGCTGGTTCAACATTCAATTGTTCGTCTGATACGTTTGGATTAACTAAAGGGTTACGTTGAGGGTAGAAAATATCGTTTAAGTAAGCTGTGTGCTGAACTAATAAATACATCGCTCGTTGTCGAGTATTCATCTGTTGATAAAGGTGAGCTGTCGCTTTGTATCGTTGATTTGAATTGTTCTCAAAATAGCTATCAGACAGTTTATATTCGCTGATTTCAGGTGTAAGGCCACCAGCAACAACATTAAAGTTTTTAGATGGCGTTAAAAGCCCCACGTAAGCTTCTTTAAAGTTTGGATTTGGGGTTGGTACATCATCATAAGCAAAAGCAGTATGTGCTATTACAGTACCAAGGATACCCACCATCGCAGTTTTTAATAGTTTCATTCAGTATTCTCTGTATAACTTTAAAAGGGTTTTATGTTTGAAAGTATAATACTTTATTTTTGTGCATTTAAAAAACCACTATTTAAACTTAAAGTAAAAATAATAATATTTCTTAAACCTATTTAACGCCATTCGTTAAACTATCGCTTAATCTCATTAGTCTTTTAAAGGTCAGGTAGTTTTTTGGTAGTAGTTTAGAATTAAGCGTTAAATTTGAGCATTGATCTAAGTCAATTTGGGCATTTTGATCGATAGGAAAGAGTTGTCCTTGATATGCAAAACCAGTCGAATTTTTAGCGATCGACTCAATCAAAAATACACCGTATTTATCTTGTTCCGTGGCCACTGTACTTAAACCACCTAAGGATGTAATCAGGTTTTTAAAATATCCTGGTATTGCGTTCTTAGTGCGTAAGAATTCTATTTGATTTTCAAATGCTTCAGGTGTGAGACATAACATAAAAGCATTTTTCTTTTCTTCTGGCGTTTCAAATACCTTGCCATTGGTCCACGACAGGATATTCGGCTTGAATACATGCAGTACTTCAACCGATTTAAGAAGATCCGCTACATTTGTTTTATGTTGTTCATCGGCTTCAGGCACAAACTGATTTTTGGTATATACCGCAGTACAAAACCACTCATAATCAATTAACTGATTATCGGCATCTAATGGTTCATACAGCAAATACACGGCGCTATCACGCTTAATGGCCAACAGTGGTGATACTGCATATTGTTCTGCAAACTGAGTGATTGCATCCAAGAGCTCACTTGATATGTTGAGTTTTTTGGCATTGAATTCATCGCAAATTAACAGTAATTCTTGAGTGAGTGTTGGTACCACGTTTAACGGCGAACCAGTCTTGTTCAGCATCTCGTTAATAGCATTCTCAATTGCCCCTTTTGTTAGGCTATTGATGAACTGCAGCTGCTCTAATGAGATCCCTTCATGATCCAAAGCCTGTATGACCAGATCAAAAGCATGACGAATTTTCTTCTCAAAATGGTTTGCGTACGATAATCCCCAAGCGTCAGAAAAAAATGAGACTGTTTGTTCTGTATAGCTGGTATTCATTAGGGTTTTGGCAAGTTGCGCGTTACCGATTAAGTCACTTTCATCTTCTAATTTTTTACGCAAGTACTTCTCAATACCTTGTTTGCGAACGTACTGGATCTTCTTCAGGTTTTGACTTGATAGCCAAGTCTTATATTGCGATACAGCATATTGAATGTTCATATCGGCATATGCAGTAATACGGCAAGGTATACCATCAAAGAACGTTGGTAGAAGCACCTGTAAGAGCTCTAAATCACAAAGAGAAGCATAGATAACGCCGTCAGCCACTTCAAGGTCTGTAATCTTCACTGAGAATGAGTGAATACCGACTCGAACCAGTATTAATTTATCGGTATTTATTAGCACCGCATCATAAGAACTTTCACTGGTGATATTGTTTGCTTTAACCCATTTTTCCCAATGGTTAACGATATGGCCAGAAAGCGCTTCACGAGTATCGAAAGGTTGATCTAGATCTGCAGTTGCACTTATGAACGTATCTAAGCTAAACGCATATCGTAAAGGCTTTAGCTCGATATATGTCTCAATCGCTGTTGTATGTTGCTGAATACCATTAGTAATGCTTTGGAGCTTCAGTGCATAGTTCAAAGCCTCAAGCTGGAGCACTTCATCATCACCGATCTGCTGAAACACCGATGTAGCATATGAAAAATTAGTTTGTTCGCCGTGAATATAACGTCTTTCTTGCCCAATCTGCAGATACAGATTTTTGGCATCAGATTGGACTAAATCTAGGTAATTTTGTGGCTGAAGATCCTGAGCAAGTTGCGTAAAAGGTATTTTAATTTTTGATACTTTAGGTGCTTTTTTTAAACCTTCAATTGATGTCGGAAATTCAATAACATCTAAAATAAAATCTAGGTTTAAAGTTTTAACATCTATGATCAAATGGTTTTTATAAAAACGTCCAATCAGGTTATTAAAAAAACAAACTTGGGTTTTATGGTTTAGCATAAATATACCTTTATGAATCTTAAAGATCATCTTATAATAGTAGTATAAGTTTTAATACTATTTATCATGTGGTATTTTTAAACAAAGATAAAACTTTTAGTGAGTTGTTTCATGACAGAATCAGTTGTACCAAATAATAGCGCTTCAGAGAACGCACAAATACCAGGTACGATCGGAACATCAGCCGTTGCAGAACACAAGGGCGATAGTTTTAACGGCACAAGCATCATCACGATTGGTCGAGTTGACTTAAGTAGTTCTATTGAGCCTCTATTTGTACCAGTCTCAACATTGTGGTCCATCACACCGGGTAATTATCCTTTAAGCGCAGAAAATATTAAAAACTGCACGGCAGTACGATTTGAGGGTGAAGAACTACTTACCCAAAACTTCGCATTAGGCTCAATTGTGGTTTATAAAATCAATGGTGTTTTAGGGAACCATGTAATTGTGGTCAGTGAGGATCGAGACGGCGGTAACGATAACCGTGCGATTTACTGCAATAGCTTCAATACAACATGTAATATCTTATCTCAGTACGGTATTGCCTTCGCTGAGCTATATCGCCGCAAAGTATTAGAGCTTGATCAAGTCCTCTATACCAACCTCAATAGATCCCTTTTACAAACTCTCTATGCAGAAAATGAAACTGACGTTATTGATTTAGAGTGGAATACAAAGCACCACCCTACTCTATACGTTCATGCGTCAAACTTAGTTGCATCTGAAGAGCACGGTTTTGTGAAATATGATGGTCGTATGGCTGGTATTGGTACCTTTTCTACAAAATGTCTAACTGCAGACCGTAACGGCAACTTAATTAAACCAGAGCTAGCCTTCCTCAATAACATTATTGAAATTAATGTTACTGAAAAAGATGCGTTAGAGTTCTTGAATTGCTCTATTACGAATAACCGCTTCTTTTCGCGTATGGTTGATCAACTCAAAAGTGCTGGTCGTAAAGAATATGACTTCATCACGAACAACATTGATTTCTTCGCCGTACATGTGAAGCTTAACCTTGAAGAAGATCGTCCTAAAATTACGCGAATGGTTTTAGCACCAGATTTACCAATTCTGGAAAACTATTTGTATAAGCAATACGATCCAACCTACCTTGGTGAAGCCGTTGACGACTTAATTCAGTAATACAGATCTAAAAAAGCTAAAAGCCTACAATGTAGGCTTTTTTAATGCAAAAAGGAAAAGGCTTAATAATTACGGAATCCCAACCTGAATAACTGATATTTTTAGCGACCAAAGATCAAACTAAATAAGTACCCAACCCCTTCACCTTTCATACCATTAGCAATATGAAAAGCAATAGCTAAACAGATGATGACCGTTCCATAGAAAAATAGGTACGGTGCTAAAACACCTTTGAATTTCTTTTCCATTTGATCATGTAATGTGTATTTGATCGGAGCGGAACTTTGATTACGACTATTATCACTTGGAGTATCACGATCTTCTGACTGAATAAGATTGCGAACTCTAGGAGCAACACCCTGATCCCAAGAATATTCTTTAAGTTTTAACTTGTTTACTAGGTATACAATATCATCACTAGCAAGACTAATCCCCTTGGTATGGAGTCTAGACAAAGTATCCACTGAATTGGCAATATCGGTAACATAAAACCACTTTCTTACCGAATGAGACAAATCCATTTGCGTACTAGATAACTCATTCAGGATGATGCAACCACTAATAAAACCTAAGTTTTGGTCGGTAAACAATTCAGCACTTTTGAACCACTCTAAAACAGCAAATCTGTTCTTCCGAATCTGAACAAATGGATTAATCTGAGAGCCACCCTGAACCTCAAGCTCACCATTAATCTGCCATTCCCCATTTTCCGACCCAACCAGATTGCCTGAATAGTTTTTTAGGTCAATAACAACGATTGCTTCCTTGGTGAAAGCAATAACATCAATTTCCTGACCTGACCACATTGTGTTATAGAACAAATAAATCCAATCTTCACTATTACCCCAATGAAGCTTCAATTGGGTTAATAAGTCTTCAAACATTTTTTGTTCATTTTTCAGGTGGCTAACATCACCATAATACGCATGAATAGTCATTATTAATCCTCATCCGTATAAAACAAAACTTCACCGCATTTAGCACAAGAGTTGCGAATTTTGTAAGTATTGTTTTTTAAGGCATATCTGCGAATTGATGTACTTTCGCAAAAACAACATTTCACGATATTTGTAGTCACAACACATTGAGGGTATTCAGTCTTATACCATTCAAGTGTTTGCGTGTTACGAACAAAGCGCTGTCTCTGCCACCCAATTTTCCCAATTGTTCCGTGGTAATGGAAATACAATCCTGCTAGAGAGAAACCACCACCCCAAACCAAAAAGAACAAACCAGAATTACCACCCATCAACACGTAGTTATAAATTAGCGCTGTGAAACCCACCGTCATAAAAAGACCAGTGAATATACTTGAAAAAATCACCTTTTCATTCCACCTAAAGTTTAAAAAATACTGCTTTCAATTAATTTCTAATAACAAATTCGAAATAATCACATCAACCCAATGCTTCTAATTTTCGAGCAATATATTGGTTGATTAAAAGTCAAGTTCCGAAATTTATGGTTTGAGCAATTTCATGATCCAACTATTGCTGATGCTGTAATGGACCCCCAAATGTCAGTTCCAATTTACTAAGCGACAGTTTTATAAAATATCAATAAAATACATTCAATATTCTAAAGAACTGTGCGACAAATTTACTAATCAATGTTGCGATAAGACCAAAAAATTACACTTAACTATGCGACAAAAATAGCAACAGCTAATGTGCAAACAAACACTAGCGTATATTTTGTCGATGTATAAAACCATGAGTAAATAAGCTCATTTTTCTCAGGTTTATTGTTTAAGAGCTTTGCTAAACCGAGCAATACACAAATCAAAGTGGTAGCAATAGTTGCAAACCACAGACCTACCTTAAACCCATAAAACAACATTGATAAATTTGTAATTTCAGCATTTGAGTGAACATAAGTCATAAGAAAACTAAAAAAGAATAATCCAATTACAAATTTCCAAATGAAGATATGGACATTTATTTTTTTCATCTAAATTCCCTTGAGCAAGCCTTATCGCATGGTTGTTTGGAATGTCGCATAGTTAATTAGAACTCACACCAAAATAATGAATAAAACACCCAATACCATGAGGAAACATAAAAAGGCGAATACATATAGGAACAGGTAAAAAATAACTTTAAAAAAATAATATAGTTTGTTCCTAAATATTCCTTACCTGTTTAGTGATTAAGGCGCTTTAAAATTCAATTGGATTTTATAAGTGTTCAAGACATCTGCTATAACAGTACCTTCAGGGATCTCAATCTTATCCCCTACTTTGTATGTGTTCACAAATTGCCAAAACACCGCTTTTTCTTGTGGATCTAAACGAGAAAGGATGTATAGATAAGCAGATTCAAGCTGTTGTTGGCTTGCATAGCTATCTACTGATACTACTGGCGTAGTTGCGAAGTTATAGTTCAATTCATCAAGAAGAGCTTCATATACAGTCGTACTTGCATACTTGCTGTATTTACCCTTGTTTTCAGGAACCGTATAGCCGTGGTTGTAATTGATCATACGAGCAACGTAACTGGCCAATAGTTCCGAGTTTTTAGGGTTTTGCTGTAAATAGTCTTCCAGCTTGGATTTATCAGCTTCGTGCGCCGTTAAAACCACTTCCCCGTTATTAATAACATTCAAGTTAAGTTTAATGCTCTTAATTTTACGAGGCGGTTGTTCAAATTCCGCACCATTAAAGCGATGTTTAACATTGATATAGTATTGTTCAATTGCATTCGCTTTAACTAAGGGAATTGGTGAAGATGATACAATTGGAGTTTGTGAGACTTTAACGGTTGTGTTGTTGGCATAGAGGTGTGCTGATAGCGAGATTGTACCAATCAGTAAAGCTAAAGTACGTTTATTAAATACCATTTTAAACTTTTCCAGTGAAATAGTCGGTGTTATTTGTGAGAACCAGTTTTACTTTTAAAACTACTTCTAAGCTGTCTTTACAAGATTATACTATTTTTAACATTGCATCACTAATAGTCCTTAAACATTTTTAGTTAATTCGTATCAATCACCGTTAAAACTATCTAATATGTTTAAGAAGTTTAAGCACCCTTTAAAATTTGTTGTGTATTAGGTTTATGGAAACGATTTTAAATTCCTTTTTGTTAAAGTCCATAATTTATTCATTATTGTTTTATATAGTGTATAAGTTTGTTTTTGCTTTATGTGGCGTATTTCGCAAACCTAAAACTAAAGCCAAAAAGAATTCAAAAAAAGGCTATCGTAAGCCTCAAAAGAATCAGGAGCTTGTATCTAAAAAAGTCCTTACAAAAGACGAGATTATAATGCTTGATGCACTAGAACAGGTCATTCCATCACGCAACATTTTGGTGCAAGTAAGCATGAGTGCTTTTATGACCACGCAAAACATAAGTACCCGAAATCAGTTTTCTAGGCTTTACGTGGACTATTTGATTGTTGATGAAGACTACAATCCTATATTATCTATTGAGCTTGATGGGCATTATCACAAATATACCCAGGATAAAGATAAAAGGCGTGACGAGCTTTTGAAGAGTGCTGGCATTCCTGTCATTAGGTTTAAGGAAATTCCCGACATAAAAGTTATAAGAAAAACCATTTCAAGGTATATTTAGGTATAAATACGATTAACTCTAATTGATTTTAATAATGTAAATGTGTAAAAATGGTTTTGTCGTAAGAGATATTTTGAATTAATTTTCAAATATATTTCTAAAGGTTTAATCATGAACAACTTAACTCGCAATACTGGAACTAATGACATGTTAAATGTATCAAAACCAGAAAATGTTGCTCAAATGTCACCTGTTGAACTTCAGAATTATATTGAAGAACTTCAACAACAACTAGTCGTTAAAGAAAATAAAGCTTTTCACGATGCTGTTAGTGCCATTAATGCAATCATTTCAGAAAAAATTACTGCCGATGGTGTTGTGGACATCCATACACTTAGCGAATATCTAAAAAACAACCACATTGATACCACAAAAGTTGAGCCTGTAAGACGTCAAAAACGTAAGCTTACGCATGAATGGGTTCACCGTGAAAACAACAGCTTACGTTGGGCTGGTCGCGGTCAAGTAATTAAATGGTTACGTGAAGAAATGATTGAAAAGGGTTTTGATCCTTCAGATAAAGAAGCTGTACGTAGTTATTGCGAACAAAATCTAGACCTTAAAGAGATTTAATCTTTAAAACTAGTGAAACCACCGTAAAAGGTGGTTTTTTTTTGCCATTATATAGTGTCGTTAAGCGATACCCTATTCTATTAGCTTTCAGCCGATAACAAGAAAATTTGCAATTGGTATATACTTAAACCGTTTTTATAAAGGTCACGTTATACAACGGACTAGTTTTAGTTAAATTTTGGTATATACATTATAAGTATATGTGACTATACCTTTGCTTATGTTTCGCTGGAGGCGATTAAATGTCATTCAAAACTCTATTATTAACTGGCTTATTATCTGTAGGTTTGGTTTTAGTTGGTTGTAGTAAAAAAGAAGAATCAACATCTCAATCAAAACCTATTCAACCAGATGAACAAATTGACAAAGTAGATCCATCTGCAGACCTACAAGCAGCGCGTGAAGCTTATGTCGATAATGAAAAACCTTCAAAAGTTGAGGGCCACGATTTTGATGCACATCAAAAAACTGCAGAACAAAATCCACCAAAAGAGGACGAGCAAAATGATATGTCTTCTATGCTGAACGCTGCAGCTGCAGATGCTCAAAAACAAGCAGATCAAAACAAATAACAGCACATAAGCTTGGTACATCTTTAAAGGGGATTCGTTATCCCCTTTTTTAATGCGCCTTTAAAATACTTTTTAAATTCCCTTATTAAAACTTAACTAAAACAGTGATTCATTTTAACTAAAAAAACTTTATACCCCACGACTTAGTTATAATTAACCAGTTAAAACGTAATTAGATAAATGCGTTAAGGAGTATTAAAAATGGCATATGAATATAACTCGCAAGATAAGCGGTTTGAATTCCCTAATCCCTACCGAATAGAAAACATTTTTAAAGTGATCGGTGCCATCGTTTTTATGCTGGCTGGCCTAAGCTTAATTTTCAGTGCAAAAGGTCTATTCAGTAACGGTGTATTTGTTGCACTACCACCGCTTATAGTTGGTCTAGCAATGTTCAGTTATGGCGCTCTACTGCTGACCACAGGCTTATCAAACCTAAAGTTCTACTTTGGTCGTGATCAACCAGCCGGACTTGCACAGGAGTTATCCATTCAAGAAACTGGTGCTTATCCTGGTGCAACCGATATTAAAGAGATCCTACGCCAAAGCGCTTTGATTTATGAAGAACCAAAAGGCTCAGTGAACGGGATTCTATATTCACTGTTCCCTAATCTTATTTTTTCGCCATTATTCATCCGTAACGCTGCAGAAGCTCAATTTCAAAATGCGATTGTTTTTCTGATTACCTTAGTGAGTGCTCTAATCGCGTATGTGGGTGCATCACCCAATACAGGTGCTTGGCTTGGGATTGTTTACAACGCCATTATTTTGATTGTTTTATTGCGTCCTATGGCTAATCCGAACTCAGGTGCACAAGAAATTGGTTTATCTAAAGTCATTGGTTTGGTTTTAGTCGCCATTCTTGGACCTGTATTGGTTCCTATCCTTACCCAACATGCAGTTGCACCTATTTGGTTGCCAAGCATGGATAAAGCAATTTTTACGTTAATTGCAGCGCTGATTGCGATTGCGATATTCTTCTTGGCCGTGATTGCTCAAATGGTAAAACAGCCACCACAAGCCAGTGCTGGAGTCGTTCAGGATAGTTTGAGTATGAATTGCCAACCAATGCAATTGTTTGATGAACTTGAACGCCATCTACAAAAGAATTGGGAAAGTGCTATTCCTAACAGAATCTATTCACGCCAGTTGCCAGTTATCAACTCTCGCAGTAAAAACGGTGCTTTTGAGGGTGAGATCTTAGAAGAAACTCAACCAGTGCCAATCAATACCCTTCGTGATATGACATTGAGCTCATGCTTCAAAGAAGAAAAGTATCGCTGGTTAGCCATCCTCAATAGTTTTGGATTGTTAAGTTTTATTGCTTCAGTCGTATTAATGACTATTTTTGCCAAAGGTCTATATAACGGAAGCTATCTGGATTTTAGCGACTTCACTTATGGTTTCTTTGGTGTATCGATGTGGATCTTAGGGAAGTTTTGTTTTGAGCACGGTAATTACCTATGGAGCCGTTTTGACTTTGTATCAAAACTAATATGGGTTGAGGCTAAAGGTAGCTATCAATTGTCTCAAATGAACTTTGGCCGTTACCTTGACGACAGCGTGAAATCACAAAAAGAAGTCATCAATGTTGAAACCATGACGTTACGTGTCTGGTACGCTGAAATTAGCACAACGACCTTCGGTAAATATCAAAACCGTGCGATCTTGAGCATGACTGCTTGTACTGATGATGCTGTTGTACTGAAAGAGCATTTAGCCGACTTTGCCAAAAGCCAAAGCATTGTGGTTGCCCCAACGTCTGAAGTAGATATTAACCGCATGTCATCTATGAACCAGATGAATAGCGCAATCAATAAAAGCTCACCAAGAACACATGGTACACATCTTGGATTGATGAATAACCCTGAAACACACAGTCAGGATCTATCAGATCAAGTACCCGTGATCATCAAACCGAAAAAGAATATGTTTTGTGTGAAATGTGGTGAACCACTTCAGGACAATATGCTGTTTTGCCCTCAGTGTGGTACCAAAATAGAAAGTTAATCGTTAAAGAAAATAAAGGAATGGATTACGAATGTGGTCCATTTTTTTTTGACATCAAAAAAATAATTAGAGTTCTAAAATTAAGAGTTTAATTGAGCGTTGACATATTCTTCGACAGAAAATCCCTTTACGCCAGTTTCTATAAGTGCATGCACAAAGTCTGAGAACGTCACTGGAATGTACCCTACTTTGAATAGTGCCTCATTCAACTCTTTGAACTTCAGAAAAACTTCTTCTTTATGTTTTTTCTTCAGCTTAAACGTGGACGGCAAATCTGCCACTTGCAGATCTTGAATTTTGATTGGGTTGTTCATAGCGTACCCGGTTGCTTAAAAGTTGCGAATTTAAACTATTGTAATGTGAAAATTAAAAAATGCAGAATAAATCTGCATTTTATTGTTTCATTTTTTTAAGATCTATTTGATAAACAGATGCTTAAATTAGTATTCTCAACCAAAAGCCAATTAATAGCGGATTAACCAAAATCAATCCGTTTCTTATTAGTATGTTTAATGTGTTGCTACTGGCGTACCAAATGCATCAGGATGTTGTGGTTGTTCACCACCACTTTGTTGAGCTTGACCAGGTTGACCAGCTGGAGCAGTTGTCTTACGTGCAGCTAAGTCCTTCATGATGTCTTGACAAGACATGCCCCCTGTTTCGTATAAGTTGTACGCAACAGGATCTTTTTTAGGATCTGGCGGTACACACTCCAATTCAGGTTCACTAGCAGTTGCAGAATCGGCATTCATTTTGTCCAGTTCGGTAGAAATCAATGTCAGATCGATGTCACTTGGCGTAATTGGACGACTGCTGATCTGCAAGCGATAAGTCATAGACGGCGTTAGCAGCGCATATAGTTCGCGGATCTGATTGGTCATAAGCGCAGGATTTTTCATTACGATTTTTTGGCATAAGAAAAGGTGCACGTTGTTCGGGCTACAAACACTTCCTTTACGCTGACTTGATTGTGGGTTTTGGGCATCCACTTTCAAGGGGTAGACTTCAATGTAAACTTCATACGGCGTATCTGGCTTAAATTGGAAGTTCTGCAAACTAGAAACGACAGTTGAATACGGTTCTGACGTATCTTGTGCATGACAGAATACTTGTGGTGCGTTACAGTCAAAGTTACGACTAATACGGTCGATAATTTCATTGCGCTGAGCAGCCAATTTCATACTTTCTTCTTTTACTCGTCTTGCAACTTCACTCTGCAGTCGAGCTTCAAGTTCAACATCGCTTTGTTGTGGACGTTCAACTTCGATGTTTTGATTGCCAAAAATAACCACAGCAAATAACAAAAAGAAAAGAACAACACCGCCAATCAAGATTAGCTTTTTATGCTTAGCAACAAAGTTTTCATCAATGTTTACTTTTTTGCCCTTCTTTGCTGTCTTGGCTGGCTGTTCAGGCTCACTTACATGTTCATCATCGGGTTGGATTTTGATCGCTTCTTCAGCTTCCTTCCCGATGTTGTCCATATCATCTGGTTCGTGATTACTCATTTATTCACCTATTCAATTATTTACTTGATTTAGCTTTTGTAGAGGTCGATTTAGACTTGGCTTTCTTTTTACCACGTTGAACTGGCTCACCGTTGTTGTCGTATCCACTTGCACCACAGCTAAAGCAATCCCATTTAAACTTACGTTCACCACGTAAATTAAATGCAGACTGAATCATGGTCTGACCACACTCAAAACACTTGGCTTCGTTGCCAGTGCGAGATTTTGTAAGTTGGGTATCTGGTGATCCATCTGGCAATATGTCGAAATAACGTTTACATGATGCAGCTTCACAACTGTATCGCTCTTCGTAAACACCAGGTTCTTTGCGGTACTTGGTATGTATAAGAGGCTTTTTACAGATACATGGATACTCTGTTTTGGTCACTTGGAATCTTGGCTCGTAGTTAGGACTACCATCAGGGAACACCTCTAATGGACCCGACTTACATTTTTTGCCTTTCAGGTTTGGATTGGATTTTTCACAAGAAAAGAAGTGATACGGCTTACCTGAAGAAGTTGAAATACCTTTTAACTCACGCAACCAACCGCCACACCCTTCAAGCTGACATTTGTATGTATGGTTACGGCGATATTCGTCAAAATCAGGAACCAAGTTACCGCTTTCGTCATTTGTAGAACGGTATGTTTCTTTACAGGTGCCATCTACGAACGCACGTTGAGAGCACTCAAAAAATACAGATTTATCAGTTGTAACCTGAGTCAGTGTTTTGCCACATAAACATAAATGAGTAGTTGGCTCACGTACAGTTGGCTTACCCGGTTCATCTTTACCATCAACATTTCTGTTTGGCGCTGAACTTTTGCATGAATTACATGACCAGTAGACCGATGTTGTTTTGTCGCGATTGGTACCGATTTTCGGCAACATGCGTCCGTCATCACAGTTATTACATTTGTAGATAGGGAATGAATCAAGCCAATGTTTTGAGAACTGTCCTAATTCACTTTCAATCCCTAAATGGAACTTTTGGAGTTCTTGTTTGTAATCGGCATCACCAGTAGCGATTAGATCCAGTGTTTCTTCAATTTCTTTGGTGTAAAGCGGATCTGCAAAACTAAACTTACCTCTAATGTTTTGAATCAAGGTCAATCCATGCGGTGTAACTTCAATTTTCTTTTTAACAAGCTTGATATAGCCGTGCTTGATTAAACGTTCAAAGATTGATTGATAAGTACTAGGACGACCAATTCCTTTTTTCTCAAGTAATTTGACCAATGATGGTACGGTGTAGCGTGAACGTGGTTTGGTTTTGGTCGCGATAACTTTACCAGCAATAACATTGTGGTTTTGACCGACCTCAATATCCATAGGTAGCGTATGTTCAGGTTCTTTTTCTGAATCTTCTTCACCGTCCACGTATTCAAGTGCATTTTCATCAATACTGTAGGTCTTTAATAAACCCAACCAACCATCTTCCTTTAAGATACGGCTAGAAGCTTTGAATTCAGCATCTTTAGTAATGCTTTCACCATCTACATTGAGCGTGACATCTTTATAGACACCTACAACGGATTTAACTTCGTATTCAGCTGGAGCCATTTGCGATGCAACAGTACGCAACCAGATTAGACGGTATAGATCCTTTTGAACTTTGTCCTCACCAGCTTCAAAGGTAAAGAAGTCACTAGGACGAATACATTCATGTGCTTCTTGAGCACCATCGCGAGATTTGGCTTTATTGCCGATAATCGCAATGCCCTCTCTCTCACCAAAAGCTTCTAGAGCTTGCATGCCCTCAGGCGAAATTACGGCAGCATCAGTACGATGGTAAGTGATATAACCACCTTCATATAACTTTTGCGCTGCATCCATAGTTTGTTTTAGATCCAAACCAAGACGCGCTGCAGCTGCAGCTTGCAGATCAACAGTAATAAACGGCGCTGGAGCACTACGGAAAGATGGCTTAGTTTCAACACTGGTAATGGTTAAGTCTTTTTTATCAATTTCGCTTTGTAGACGGGTAATTGAAGCTTTATCTAACCACTGGTTATTGTGCACATCCTTCATTTCAGGATTAAGCCACTTAGAAAAATCCCATTTCGCAGCCCAACCTTGTTTTAGAGTTACTTCAAGGTTGTAATGTTCATGTGATTTGAAGTTTTTCAGTAGATCTTCTAAATCACCAAGCACAACGAGTACGGCAGATTGAACACGGCCAACAGGAAATTTGCCTTTTAAAATATTTGAAATTGGCTCATACAAGTAAAAACCGATCATACGGTCAAGGAAACGGCGTGTTTCTTGAGATGCCACCATACCTTGATCCAGCTCTTCACCATTTTGAAGTGCATTAGCGATCGTAGTTTTATCAATAGCGTTATATTTGACGCGAATATACTGATCGTCAGATAAGTTCAGGATACGTTTTAAGTGATATGCAATGGCTTCACCTTCACGGTCCAAGTCAGTTGCGAGGAAAACCGTATCTGCATTTTTAGCAGCCTGTCTTAATTCTTGAACAACGCGTGTTTTATTTTGAGATATTTCGTATTTAGGAACAAAGGCTGGATATGAGAAACCGATCTCATGATTAGGTAAATCACATACATGGCCAACTGAAGCGCGTACAACGAATTCGTGCGGATACAGGTCATCCAAGATATGTTGAATTTTTTCGACCTTTCCGGGTGACTCTACTATGAACAAACTACTCATTAAAATTCATCCAATTTTTAACTTTCTTTAGTAATAATTACTGAAGTTAATCTAGTAATGGTTTAAGTATATACAATTTTAAAATGTTTAAATAGGTTTAAGGGTTGATAAACAAACACTTTTAAGGGCTTATTTCTTAATCTTTAGTTGGATGAACATTTCAAGTGGTTAAATTACTTCCTGTTTTCAATAATCTACGCGAAAAAAGACAACAATATTTATCTAAAATTATGGGAAAAAATGGCTTAATTGTTTGAAAATGCACTGTTTAACCGTCACAAATTAAAATTCCAAAAATATTATTTAACGAATTAATGTTGTACTATAAAGGTATCGTTTGTTTTAAGCTAAAACCATGATTAAAAAACTTATAGTTTTAAGCACCTCATTGTTAATCATCGGGTGTTCGTCTACGCCACAAGAGAAACGCTTAGATCAATACCTTGAAGATACGAAAACTGATGCAAAGGAACGTAGTATTGACTGGTATTACAAACATGATTACGAGCGTAGTAATGTTTTAAATATTTGTTATTCCATTTATATAGATTCTGCTAAGAAAGCTGGTTATTACAGCGATGATGTTAGTGATGGCCGAGAAAAGTATTTAGACGATAGCGTACAAAAAGAAATGTACGCCTCAAATGACGAATGCAATAAGGCATATAAGGCTCAGGATATTCTAGATAACTTTGTTGCAAGCAATAGCCTTCCACAAGAGTCTTATGAAGACAAGTTAGATCCACAACAAGAACCAAATTCAACACCAGAAGTATCACCTGAAGTACCAGAAGTGTCACCTGAAGCACCAGCAAATGAACCAGTCGCCACAAAACCACCAACACTGGAGGAATTAACCAATGCGAATCCGCAATAATGCGCTCATATGCCCAGGCCAATTTTTGATTCGATCTGCATTCTTTTTGCCCTAGCCATTTTACCTATAATAATTATTGGTATTGGCATACAGCTCAAAGAGAATTACGAGCGTAAGAAGCTCACTCAAAGCTATATGGATCAGCACTAAAGAAATGCAATAGGCAATAAAAAAGCAGCGAAATCGCTGCTTTTTTTATTTCTAATGAAGTTTACGAATAGGTTGAGTATAGGGGGAATCTTCTACTCGATGCACATGCATTGAATTGGTAATGTTCATTAAAGGTGAATTACTAGCCACTGAATGAGTCGTTGATGCTTTATGTGTGCGGTAGTTATTCAAAAACTGATCTACTACTGGCACATTGTTAGGCAATATTCCGATTTCGCGGTTAGTAATTTTAATCGTTTCTATTTGGTCTACATGGCTCATAACTAAGTCCACTACAATGATTAAAACTATGAGCATAATTATAGCTTAAAATTGAAGAAATTCCATTTTGGGATTTAATATTTGGTTTTTTTATGCACAGGTTTTTGTGGATAGTAGTGGGTATAAATGGCTAAGTTGCTGATTATTTAAGCTTTTAACATTGATTAAAAATTAATCAAAATAACGAAAAATAGAGTAAAATATGGAGAAATATAGCAGAAGCTATAGAAGAAAAAACAGGAAATGTCAAAAAAAGGGCAAAAAAAAACTATTAGAACAATCTCAGTCTAATAGTTTATTAAATAGGGTAATATCCCTTGATTCGTAATATAACCGATCTCTAATAAGTTTTAAAGCTTTTTTAATCATATTCACGGAAATTCCACAAACTATTATCTCATGCTGAACAAAAGTAATGATTAAGCCCTATACTCAGCTCTACCCTGATATATTGCAGATTAGTTAAACTGTTGTTTAGAAATCGCAAACAATATGATGTTATATTTGAGCAAGGTTAGAATTATGTATGAAATGTGAATGCTTTAAAAACTGATATATATTATCAACTTTTTAGAGTTTTACGCCTTATAGAATACATACAACTTGTTAGAATGCCTTATACTAATTAGCCACCCTCACACACCTTTTATGGAAGACCAGTATAGTGAAAGATTCAATCTTTGCTGATGTTATATCAAAGTTGAATGCGGAAGTTTTTACGCAAAAAGCTGGTCGCTTATACCCTCCTGTCAGTCAATTATTGGCACTGGAGAAAAAGTTAGCATTATGTACAGCATCATTGGTTAAAAGCGAAGACATTCCAGACTATAAACAGCTAGAACGCCTGTTTTGGGATAACGTAAATCATACCTATGGCACTGGTTATTTTGCGGAGATTCCTAAGTGGGGTTCCAACATCTTTATCCCATTACAGGTATGGGAAAGTGTGTTACAGCCTTATGCATTGTTCTATAAAAATATGAACCCTGAGTTTAACTTTTATGACTTTGCATTTACGACTGCAGCGTTGAGCGCTTGGCGGTACAGCCAACCCGTGCTAAAGCTTGAAAATGATGTATATCGCACCCTATTGAATGATGAAAACGGTCGCTATGTCGATGGTCATTTGCTGAATTACTACTTTCAGTGGACCAACTTTATTCATACACCAGGTCTAGGACACAACGACAAACCTTTATATGGTTTTTTCGCGCATCAAAACGAAGTTTTGTTTAACGGAAACAACGTTAAAGTACTGATCATCGTGTTTTGCTATGAAGATACTGAAGCCAACATATCTGATGAAGATCCTTTAAGCTTAACCTCTAATTGGGGAGACTATGTGGTTTTAGAGTATCGCACGGATACTATTAAAACCATTAAAGATAGTTTGATTGGTACCAACCTTAAAGGTAGTCCTGAGCTATTAATCTTACTTGGTAAAATGCTTAGCTTATTTAATTTTTCTATTCATCCTAAAACTGACATCTACAATCACCGTGGCTACCTGATGCAACCCACGTATAACGATACGATTGATTCATTTCTCAATAGTTATAGAAAGCACAAAGGTATGCCAGTACGCCGTGGCGTAGGTAAATCACCCTCTAGCAATCAACGCCGTGAAGTCCTCTATCATGTCCACGCACCAAGTTGTCCACGCCTGTTTGATACTGGTCTGAACACTGGTTTTGTGTCGCGCATGCACAAGAGTAGCCATATCGCTAATGACCATTTTAATACACTACATTGGCTTAAAACTGATACTGGCTTAAAACTAATTTCAGGTAGTTTATATACTCAAGAAACCGAAACTAAACTTATTAAATCAATTCAAAATTACTTTTATGGTAATAATACTTAAAGGTTTTCATTCTTTTTTCCTTAAACCTGTTATATAATTTTAATACCCATTTCAATCAATGAAGTATTATGCGTTTCGAGTTCGATCCATCATTTATATCTCATGTTGCAGTACGATTAGATGGCACTTCCTTAAAATCATTTTTAGACAACCTTGGAAACGTATCTTTTCAAGAAGCTGAAAGTTATTTAAGCAATCTAATTAAAGGGAATTATGAGCAAGACGAGTTTACTGTTGGCTTGAAAGTTAAACCTAAAAACTACAATCAAACAGAATTATTAGGGCATCTTTATAAAAATAGTGCCTTTCAATCGGTTTCAACTGAAGTATCGGATCTCGACACCCAAAACATGCACAATGACATAGCTCAATTCGTTCAAAGCTATGCCAATGTTGCAGATCTTCAGTACAACAGTTATTTCTTGGACAAGCAGACGTTTAAGCATGAAAAAACGTTAGATAGCTATATCTTCACAGAATTAATGCTGCAGTTCACCAACAATAATACCGTGAAGTTTCGTGTGGACGGCGAATATGTCACAGTGATTAATGCTGAGCTAACCTCTAAATACATCTATTTTAACGACAACAAGAATAAGCGGATCTGTAAGTTTTTAAGTAAAAATATGCATCCAGCTTATTTAGAGTCATTCTTAGAGCAGATGCATATTATTAAAATTGATTCTGAGCAGTACTTTTATAATGCAGTCGTGAATAACACAATAAGTTATGATGCTGACGTTAACGCCTTTATGGACCAATCCCAGAATTTTTTAAATACCCTTGTGAAAGGTTATAAAAAACTGATCTTAAACAACGTGCGATTTAATCTTTACGAATTCTTAGAAGACGACCTTGAAAGTGTCATCCTAAACCGTATCACTAAGGCATGGCATTACGCTCATGAAATCACGTTGCAAACTAACAACCCATCAAAATATGTCGTTGCTCAACCGCTGGTTATAAAATATTTATAAGTGAGTTTCTTTATTTATGAACCCCCTCATGATCAAGTATGGTATCGATATTGGTACGCTATCTAAAATATTTAGATCGCATCTTGAAAATGAGGGCATTGTATTTGATCGTGAGAGTGACTTTCAGCTTGAACGAAGCTCTAAACGTATTTACCTCAGAACCAATCACCACAATGACGCCACAAAAAATAAGAAAAAAACGGCCTGGTATCTTGTAGATCTAGATAACGCACGTATGTCTTATGGTTGGTTTCATGCTGGCGGTGCAAACTTCACTTACAGCTTGTATGAATACATTCAAGAAATGGATCTGCAACCTGGTGACACCGTATATACCAAGGAACAGCAAGAAGAAGATCTTAAACGCTTCTTAAACTCATGCAAAAGTGCTGAGAAGAACAAAAAAGACCAAGAGATATTGGCTCAAATCTATATGGGTTTTGAATGGGCCAGAAGCCTACCCTTGTCAAACCGTCCACACAACTACAATGTGAAAAAGCAGATTAGCTTCAGTCATGCTAGATTGTACAATCCAAGCAACTTCACTAAAAATGAGCTGATTGATTATGTCAGCCAGTACTACCCTCAACACAAGAACAACACCATTATTCTGAACCGTATTATTGATCTGCAACCAGATCTAGATCAACAGTCGCTACGCCAGAACAAGCTTTTAGTTGAGGGGCAAAACCTCAAAAATCAAATCATTTTCCTTCAGACCATCGCTGAACACAAAAACAAGCGTGGTGAAGATAAGTTTACATTACGTGGTGTACTTGCAAACGGCGCTTTCAAAATCTTATATAAAGATCCATTGGATGCATGGAACCAAGATCGGATAATCTTTTGTGAGGGCTACGCCACTGGTGAAGCAATTGCAGAATCAATTCAATACTCTATTCCAGTCATTGTCGTGTACGTGGCTGGCAACATCATGAATGTAGTACGTGATTTCCGTGCCGAATTCCCGTTTTCACGCTTCTATATTTTCAATGATAATGACCATAAAACAGCATTAGAAAGCAAAATAAAGCGCAATCCCGGTATCTATTACGCAACAGAAGCATGCCGAGCTGTAAACGCAGCCATGATTGGACCTGAATTTACTGAAGAACAGCTAGATCTAAGTGACTGGAACGATTTTAAATGTTTATACGGCGTTGATTACACGCGTGATGTTATACGTCATAAAATGCAAAATGCCGTGTGGACGACTGCAATTCAAAGCACGGTTAACCCGAACTACTCTATCAGTGCCCTATTCTTTGGCATCAAACAACAGTTGGATGATATAGGCCTCTATCCTGATAGCATGACCAAAAAGAATTGGTTTAGCTTGGTTTTACGCGCATACGCCTTACTGACTCAACAGGGATTTAGTCAGATCCACCCGATTGAGCTGGTCAAAGAACAATTTATTGAGATTCTTGGCCAGATTAGCAAGCAACCCCGTAAAGTCACTGGAGCTGAAGAACCAGAACTCCTTCAGGCCTACACAAAACTTGTAGAAATGATCGCACGTAATGATTCAACAACAGCACTGAATCAACAGATTATCACCGTGATTAACTTATACAAAAATGCAGATTATCCAATTGAAACATTAAAGGTTTGGCTCAAAGATATTTTGAGTAAATCGAACGATCCTGAATGGTCCGAAAACTTCATTAATAATATTTTTATTTCGATAATTTGAATGTCAAACATAGACCCCCAAAGGTAGCAAACTTTTGGGGTTTATTTTTCTCTAAACTTTCATTGAACTAGGTTTATCGATCTACTTAAGACAAATGTTTCCTGATCTAGTTCGGTTTAGTGTCTTACAACTAGGTTTATCGACCTATTTAAAACTAATTTGTCCTGAACCAGTTCGGTTTTGTGTCTTATGGATTGGGTTTCCATAAACTTTAACGTTGCCTGAGCCTGAAAGCAGTACTTGAGCTGAATTGATAGCTGTACAAAAGATATTGCCTGAACCAGATAGCGCCACTTCTAAATTGGTGCTTTTCAGTGGTAACGCATCAAAATTGCCTGATCCTTTCAAAGATAAGACACAGTGTTCAATGGTACCGTCTAAATCCATATTTCCAGATCCACTAATACTTGCGGTAAATTTATCTTCATTTAGATTTAAGATCTGGATATTGCCTGAACCTTTTAAATCAATAGCTTTTAAAGTTGGGTAAGTGATCGATACTTCTAACGGTGAACGAGTACTAAAACTCACATTGTCCTGAATAGCTAAAACCAATACACCACCCTGAAAAGTAGCACTAATAAGATCCACAATATTATCGTCTGCAGTAATTTCCATTTTAGAATCACTTGAAGCAAAAAACTTCAGACTCATTGGACCTTTCATACAGATTTCGTTAAATGGGCTTACAGGTACTTGCTTAGTCACTCGTTTTCCACTTCCAACGATTTGATGGTTTGAACCTGAACTGTATACATTGGCGTTGCCATTGATTACAACAGAACCCGAAAAAAACTGTTTTGACATATAAACCTCAAATTAATAAAAGTAATTTAACCCTAAATAAGTGGTCACTCATAACCTATTTATTGTCTGTAAATTATAACATTGAGGGCTTAAATCTTTTTTATTAAAATAATAAATTAAAACTTTTAATTTTTCTTTAAACCTTTATTAGACATAGCTTATATTAAAGATTAAACAGAAATGTTTTTAGAATCGGTATATACTAAAAGTATAAATTTTCTTAAGCATATGATTAATAGTCCTATGCAACCTGGGTAGCACATTGCACCTAAATATATATTAGAAATTGGAATTGTTATGGCTGAGAAAGTACCGAGCGCCCGACATAATTGTGATTTAAATACGATGTTTCAGTTTTTCCAAGAAGAACTGGAGCGAAACTACGGATTCGTATTCAAGTCATCTGGTAAATATCAATTCGTGACCGTATTTGATGAAAAAGTGCCTTGCCTCACCGAATCAGATAACCCTAGTAAATCAAGTAGCAACAATGTCAAACCACGAGGGATGTATTGGATCTATCCAAACATGAACCGTGATACTGGTGAATACTGGCCAGTACTCAAAGGACACCGCTTTGGTGTAACTGACATTGAAATCTCAATTGCTTTTGCTGACCACTATAAGAACGTAATCAAGCCTCAACGAGATTCAAACCCTAACTACAAACCACCAAGCAAAGAAGATGTTGATCGCCGTGTACGTGAGTTTGAAGAAGCTCAAAAGAAGCATCTACTTCAACAAGAAAAAGAGCTCTTAGCTGCACAAATCGCTATCCGTATTGAGTGGCAACGTGCTGGTAAAATTATTGACGATTCATTTTTTAATAATAAAACTGGAAGCCTTCAGACCTTTAAACGCGACATTCGACAAATGCCGTATATGGTTGAAAAGAACCTAGAGCCATACGGCGCTAAAATCATGCGTAAAGATAACTTTACCCGTGATGAAGCCATTGAAGCAGTAAAGCGTGAACTTCCTGAATCAGCTACCAATCAACAGCTTCTCGTTGAAACAGTAGAGAATGTATTAGCGTATCAAAAGCATTTCATCAACTTTGAACCTGAGCTTGAGGGCGAAAAGAAAAAAGGCTTTGATTTACGTAAAAGCAGAGCTGTCATTCTTGCACCGTTAATTGACACCAATAACAAAGTCGTCAATTTACAGCGTATCACCCACCATCGCCAAAAAAAGCGCAACAAAGAAACCAACAAGCTTGAAGAAGTACTGCATAAGGGTAAGTACTTTTTTGATAAAGCCAAAACGAAAGATGCATTCTTGCCTGTTAGCAAAAATCCTGATGTTGGCTATGAAGTCTTTAACCCGAATGCAAAGAACTATTTGATCAAGGAGGGTTGGGCAACAGCGATCAGCGCACGTAAGGCGTTGGATGCTGGTTTAGAGCTTGGTTTATTGGGTGAGGGTTTTACTGCAGAAAACACACAAGTTTTAGCGTCATACAGTAAATCCAATATCTCATGTGTTGCTGAGCTTATCCGCAGTATCAATCCTGAAGCCAATATATTTGTTGGTTATGATAACGATGCTGGCCAAACGCTTGAGTCTGGTTTGAATCCTGGCTTACAAGAAGCTTGTCACAACTTTTCATTAAGTGGTGTGTTAGGTGATGTGAGCAAACATGAAAATACACGTATCACCCTACCCCCGGTTTTCCAAAATAAATTATCTGTTTCTGATTGGGATGATGCTCGTCAATATTTAGGTGTTGAACGTTTAGCTGCAGAGTTGGCAAAAGAACTGAATAACGCCGTCAAACGTATAGACAACAAGATCCCTGAAGTTGCGTATGCAATTAACCGCTACAACCGTCAACGCGAAGCTTATGCAACCAAGTTCCCTAATAAAGAATACCAACCGAATTACGGCATTGTGATTGCACAATCAGATGAAAAATATCTGGAATTGCAGAACATCCGTGCTAAAAACCAAGCAAATATTGAAAATTACAACGCAAATATTGAAAAGCGTAAACAAGATCTATCAAAAGCTAACTATGATGGACCAGCTGGTACAGGTAGCACGAAATCCTATGCAAAACCAAAGTACCAACCGCCGTCATTTGATAAAGCATTTGATGATAAACCAACTCCAACCGCTACGGCACCCGTATCTACGCCCGTCATGACTCTTGAGGGCATTAAGTCTTATATGGAGATCCTTTCTGAAATTGATGTCACCAAAGTTCAAAATGATGTTTTGAAAGTTGTCGCTACTGCAGATGGCCATCAAAAGATTAAAGCCGGTGATATTGAATTCGAGAAAATGGGTGCCAAAGAACCAACCAGTAGCACAAACCCAAGTATGGATAGCATGCAAAATACCAAAGTACATATTGATGTATCCAAGGACATCAACAAAGATACAGTTAAATTGCAGAGTGTGGATCGTTCGACCATTCCCGAACAAAATCTTCAGCAAGGTATCGATCATCAAAGCTACGCTAAGTCAGCTATCTTTACCGCTTTTTGGCTTCATTCAGCAGAAATGTATAAAGCTAGAAAGTTAATTCATGAAGCTGGTATTAGTAATGCCGATGTTGAGGGTTCAATTGCTGTCGCTGAAGATAAGCTCAATAAAGCTCAGGAAGAAGTTTCTAAGAAGCGGTCGTATCCTGAACTTTTTGTGATTAGTGCGTCTGATAGCGAATACCGTGCGTCAATCATGAAAGTTTTATCTGATTTAGAGGCTGCACATCCAGAGTGGCAGAATCTCAAAACATTTAGAGAAAATCTTACTGATAGGACCATTGCATTTGATCAATTGAATCTGGATACATTGAAGATCAAAAACAAAGTAGTGCATTTGATTGTCAGTAATGTGACCAATGATCAAAACTATCTAAAGGTTCAAGAAAGCCTCACCACCCTTTTAGATACATCGAACAGCTTGTCTTTGGACCGTCAACAAAAGTTCAATCTTGTGAACGGTCTAAGTAAAACATTAAACAACATGGCCAAACTGTTAGATGAACCACCAGTCTTCCAAAGACTGAACGATTTCTTTACTCGTTTTGAAAAGCGTGTAGATGATCTCGTTCTAGGTGATGGTCTAAAGCTGTATGGTATAGAACCGCAAAATTTAAACAAAACTAACGAACGTGGACAGTCGTTCGATATGTAAAAGCAGATATGAAAAAGCCCCGAATATCGGGGCTTTTTTAGTGGGTATATATCTATTTTGCTAAAGCATGGTTAATTTGATCTTCCAAACTACGTCCGTTTTTATCTAGTTTTGTCGCCATAAGAAAAATACGCTTACCCTGGCTATCTTTAGCCCACTGTCTACCAATAGCATCTTTAACTCTCGCATCATCGGCACTATCTAAGTGACTACCTTTATACTCAAGAACGAATATAGATCCATCATCCAACTCAGCAACAAAGTCTGGATAAAAATAGTCCTTACCAGTAGGCAACCAAAATGATGTTTGTGGCTGTTTCGGTATATTTCGGACCCAATATTTTACTCGAGAGTGCCATTCAAGTAGTTGTGCACATCGAAACTCTTCCGAAAGGCTACCACCTTCAGTTTTTTCTCTTAGGTCGTCAATTTGAGCATAGAAGTGTTTTTCAAACTTGCATCCACCACGATAAGGTTTCTTTACAGGATACTTGCCTGGTTCAAACTTAAATGTATTTTCAGGTTGAGGCTGATTGGCCACTTGGAATTGACTAAACAAATCGCCTTGGAAAGCCTGTTGACGCGCCAACTCAAATAACCGATCCAATTCTTTTGTGATGGCTAGGGATAGTTGGAACTGAGCACGATGTAATTGTGTAAGAGTAAAGTTTTTTACGTGAAGCAAATAACTTAACAGTTTTGTTAAATATGCTCTTAGCTGAACTTGCGTTACCCCTTGTCTACTTACTTTGCGATCAAGCCAATTAATAAGATCGGTTTCAGTAACCAGAGTCGGCATATTAGAAAATTGAGCTTGTTGATTCTGAAGTAACGCATAATTGAGTTTTTGTTCATCTATATTAAGATCAATCTCAAAACTATTGACGGTTTCTTTGATAGAAAAACCTTCAAGTTGTATAGGGAAATCTAATAGATTCCATTCTATAGAGTCTTCTATTGTTTCCTTATCTGCAATTTGCCACATACCATCCACGAACAAACCTAGTTGTGGAATTGATGCGAAAGAAGCATTCCAGTTTTCAGGTGCTTGATATGCCTGGCGTTCAGCACGAGCTTCATTAAAGACTTCCTGAACCTTTTCAAGTTGTTTAGGCGGAGTCTGATCAATTACGGCCTTTTCAATCTTATCAAAAGTTTCATTAGTCGTACCTTTATTGATAATCAAAGAGGTACCTTGGCTATTTTCTCTTGTCTGAATTGCTTGCTTAAGTTCTTCGGATAGGGTTTCTGGCTTTACTTCAAACGGGACAGAGATCATAGTTTCAGGGATCTTTTGTTTCGTTGCTGTACCATCGCCTCCAAGCCCAAGATTGTACTGAGGTTTAGCGACAATTGTTGCATCAGCCTCCCACTTCTCAAACCCCATATTTTGAATCATGCGATCTTTAAGTAACATCGTAGCTTGTGCAATAGAACTCGAAATGACATGAGCATACGCTTTATTTAACTCGTCATTTTGACGCAGTTTAGCGTATGGCATCCGTAAAACACGGCCTAATAATTGCTCAACATCAGTTGCAGAATTTATGTTTTGCAAACTTGCTAACACGTATGCAAAAGAACAATCCCAACCTTCCTTTAATGCCTCTACAGTGATTACAATCTTGACTTTGCTTTTAGGGCTAAATAGATTTTCATCTTCAAGCTCTTTGGTACCACCAGTAGAAATAGCAATCCAGTCGTTAGTAATATTTTCATATTCACTTAATAAATGTTCTTTAACAACATTTACATTAGCATCACCATTTTTATCCTGAGCTTGTATTAGCAATATTGGTCGGATATATTCCCTTTCATTTTGTGCCAGTACTTCTAGTTTCTGGCGTTGTATTAGCGCATCGCGAATACAATCTTGCCAACTACCAGTATGTTCAGTCAGAACTACAGGAAGTTTAATCATCTCTTCTGATTTTAATTCTGCTGCCGATACTGAATAAAGCACATTATTGTCTTTTGGAGTAGCTGTAAGCTCAATCAAACAACTTGGATTCAACGTTTTTAATGTAGTAAAAAACGTTTTACCACCCCGGTTCTTATGAGCTTCATCGACAATGATGATCGGTCTATGTAAATGAAAAAAGTTAACCAAGGAATGCTTTACACGGCCTATATCACGTTGCGTTAGAAATGTTTGATATTTCAAAGTATCTTCTGATACTCGATCCATGCCTTCAGTTTGGAAGTCAGTAAGGCTCGTAAAATGTTCACTTAATGATTCATCAAATGCATAAGCATTGCGTTGATAAGTCTTTTCCTTGTCGATATTGAACGCTTGAATCGTTGTCACAATCACAATGCATGATTGATTCACATCATGCTTGTTCAAAGTTTGTAGACTTTCAATGTCACATACTTTGATGCGATCGCCGTAATACCCTTGTAATGCTTTTCTATATGGATGTGTAGCATCAGATAACGCCAAAAGTGTTTGTTGGCGAATCATATCTGTTGGTACAAGCCATAGTACAATTGGAGAATCTGTATTTACGTAGTTACGCGCAGCAATCGCAATACTATGTGAAGCAAGTACGGTTTTACCCCCTCCAGTTGGTACGCGTAGACATACACTAGGAATTCCATCTAAGCGATCATTATATTTAATGTCTTCACCGACACACTTATTAAAAGCTTTTTCAGCACCTAATGAGGCAGCTAAAGTTAGGTAGTTCTCTAAAGATTGTAAAGACTGGCTTTGATAGTTTTTTAATTGAAAAGTCATGAGGAACCTTACGTATTAATTGCCATATAACGAATATGGAATCTGTTTAAACTCAATATTTAATTCATCTAATTTGGTTTTACCTAGTCGTGATGCTTCACCAATAATCACACGCTTACCTTCACTGGTATGGCAATCATTGAGGAAGTTTAATATAGAATGTGTGAGTACATTCCCACTATTAGGCCGTCTATCACCTAAAATGCCGTTATATAGTAAGAAATAAGATACGCCGTCATGAACACCTAAGAATGGACTCTCAAGGCTTACAGCACTATTGAATGCTGATTTAGTTTCGAGCCACCAAATATAACTAGCTAGGTCCATAAACTTAACATCAGAATTTAAAAATCCCTGATCATCAAAAACGGCGTTGCCTAGTTTATAAAAACTAAAACCTCCACCACCTTGCCACTCCACGGATTTAGATATGCCACCTTGCTCACCTTCAATGACTTTTTCTAAACGCGGGATAACGTGAGTTTGAGCATGATCACCCATTTCGATACCAATGTAGTGTCTTTCCATTTTGTGAGCTACAGCGGCGGTAGTCGCTGAACCTAAAAATGAATCAAGAACCATATCCCCTTTATTTGTCGCAATATAGAGTATTTTTTCCATCAATCTTTCAGGTTTTGGGCTAGAGAATGTTTCATCTTTTCCATACAAAAGTTGACTTTCTTTTTTTGCCTCATCGGTATGTCCATGATCTTCATGGTTCCACCAAGTCCAAGGCACTACACCTTTAACTTCAGATAAGTATCTAATAATATTAGGTTGTGAATCACCATTTTTACCAAAATATATTCGCCCTTCTTCTAACAATCTATCATATGTTGCTCTTGAAACACCCCAACACCTTCCCTCTGGAGGTCTGAAAGATTTACCTGATGGGCTCACAATTTCATAAAATTGCTCTGGTGTAGCATGTCCAGCTTGCGCTGTCATAGGAATACCACGCCATCTGCCTTTAGGATCATTATTTGGGTTTTTATATACTTTTGCTTGCGTTTCATTCATAGGAACTAGATTACGAACTTTTTTAAACTCCATTGAGTTTTTAGCATATACAAGCAAGTGGTCGTGAGCATCTCCAATAGCTTCACGGTTTTCTCTCGAATATCTTTTTTGCCATACGATGTTTGCTACAAAGTTTTTTCTTCCAAAGATTTCGTCACACATGACCTTTAAATAATGTGATTCGTTATCATCAAGAGTAATCCAAATAGAACCATCTTCAGTTAAAAGCTCCTTTAGTAATTGCAAACGTGGATACATCATTGTAAGCCATTGAGCGTGTTCTAATTTATCATCATAGTGCTCAAAAGCTGATTGACTGTTATACGGTGGATCAATAAAAACACATTTAACCTTACCGCCATATAAAGGTAGTAAAGATTTTAAGATTTGTAGATTATCACCCTGAATAATAAGGTTTTCTTTGGCTGTATCGGTATCACCAAATGATTTCTGGAATTTTAAAAGATGGAATGGAACTTGGCTTGCTGTTTCTTCGGCTTGGTTACGATTAACCCAATCGAGTAAAGGCATAAAAATCACAATTATAGGTTTAAATTAATAACCTATTATCAACTATTTATTTATTTTATATCTATAAGAATGATGAAAATATTTAATTTAACCCATTAAAAAACCACTAAATAGCTTAGTGGCTTGTTCTGTTTTGGTGATTAATTGGATTCCGTGGATATGACAATAGATGTCATATAAAACCTTCTTTGAACTGTCGCCCTTCCAGCGACTCTAAGTGCATTTCAAGGAAATCTATTGCCACTTCTGAGTAATTTGCGTTGGCTGAACAATTCACCAACTTTTCATCACAAAGACATTTTCCCAAATTTGCCAACTGAGTAACCAACTCATTTCGTACAGAAGCCAAGCTGAGAGCTTCAATCTGAGCTTGCAGTTCTTCACTGAAAAACTGCAGTTCCATACGATTACCACATTGTTGTTGCAGTACATATTTATTTAATACCGCTACGGCTTTAGCGGTATTTAATTCACCGTTCATCAATATTACTTATTGTGACGGTACTGGCTTGGATAAACAGGGTTTGGATCAGCCCATAAACCAAGGCGTTGAGAACGTGCGTTGCTTTCAGCACTCAAAATAATTTTATCTTTGAGATATTCACGATAAGCCCATGCATAGCCATCTTTAACTTGCTTATAGTTAACACTATTCACGATGTTTAAGTTAGGCACTTGGTTTGTACGCATCTGAAAAATGGTACCAAGAGTACGACCGTAGCGGTCCTTACTATTTTCTTGCACATACACAATCGTTTCATGCAAGAAACTGATGTTCTGACGCGATTTCTGACCAAAAGCTTGACTCTTTTCTGGTGCATCAATCTGGTTGAAGCGAACACGGATCTGCTCATTGTTGTTGTTTAAAACGGTGATAGTGTCGCCGTCAGAAATACGTACAACTTTGCCAACAAAATCGGCTTGAGCTGCAGTAGCAACAACAGACATGGATAAGGTTAAAGCTAAACTTTTTAAAGTTGTATTAAGGTTCATTTTGAATCCTTAGTGGGTAAAGAATAGGTAAATTATATCGCATTACATAACTGGAATTTTTTTCTTAAAAAATATATTTAGCTGATTAGTTAGGATTTATCCCCTTTCTCTCAAGCCAGTTTTTCCATTGAAGTGCATACGCAACTAAACCAGGTTGTTTCGCCGTGCCATTGCGATATATCGCATTAAAAGATGGCGTCCATGAATGGTAAGCAGCTGCTCTAACCCAAAAATCGGTTGACGGTTTTGTGGCTAATCGATTTCGCAAGATCTTGGCTGCAAGTCGCGCATTCAGACATCCATCAGTACGCACATAATGGCTGTTATAACTTTCAAACATACCGCCACGTTTAAAGTGTATGGTATTGATTTGGAATTGCCCCATATCCAATGAAAGGTTTTTGTTTTGCACTGTTTGTCCATTGGTACCACGCTCTTTGCTATGTATACCCAATAAAACATACAGCGGAACACCTTCTGACCGCGCAGCATGAATAACACAACTCAAAGTAGCGACTCTACCCGGTACGGTTTAATCGTAAGATGCACTCGCTTGATTGTATTGCGTAGTTGGATAGGTATAAGTAACAGGACGGATATTCTGGCGAACGGGTTGTTGTTGTGGTGCTGGTGCTTGCTGGCCACTAGGTTGTGGTCCATTTTGTGCAACTGCCGTGCGCTCAGTGCTAGTCGAAGTTTCTTCAGTTTTTTTCGGTGTGTACTTCACGCCCAAGTAACGACTCGTAAAGCCTCTTTGCTTTGCTGGCGCCGTTTCTTGCTGAGTGTTGGTCATGACCTGAAATGGTCGATATGGTGTACTTGATCCATTAGAATTGACATGGTTTGCATATGAACCTAGAGCCTCAGAACTTTGAGGCAATTGAGCATAAGCAACGCTTGATCCTAATAGAGTCGCAAATAGCGTTGGTTTTAACAGCATATTAATCAGCACCTTTATCGTTGTTGTTGAAATTGTCGATTAGGTGCTGTTTACGGTCAGCTAACTTATTCAGTGTTTCAACTGGCAATGGGTTTTTGCCGTCATACCACGATAAGCTATATTTTTTTGGCGCATAGCGGAACCATGCCAAGAATGGCGAATTCGGTAAGAATAAAAGACCAGTACGGACTTGCCATGCACGATAAGCTGAATTGATGCTAACCATGTATAGATAAAACACCAATAATACACCTGGTACAACAAGCATTGGATATAGCGCTTTAAAGAACATATAAACTACGTACAAGCCTGTAAACATAGATAATGCTAAATACAAATAAGAAGAAAACTGATGGTTTTTAATAAGCTTGTCTATTTCATCATTACTCATTGAAGCTAAACGTTCTTGCCCTCTTGGGTAGTGAGTATTAGCAATGAGTTTTTTCAGTTGTTTAAAATTGTTAGGTGCGACAATTTCATATTCACATAAAGGGTGTGCACATACCCAATTCACGTTGCCTTTATAAGAACGTGGAATCCTGTTGTCATGCATTAAAATCGATTTACCGCATTCGGGGCATGTTGGCGACAGCATTGATCTAATATTAGATAAATGCGGTAAAAACCCTTTTCTAGCTGAACTCCAGTGGCTTTTACGCCCGAAATCAAAAAAGACTCGCTTTAAAATACCTGATTTACGGGGTTGATTAGCTTCAATTGCCTGTTTAATGGCAGCTTCATCTAAAACCTCATTGGTAATATTTACCTTTTGTGTAGCACTATCAGAACTATTTTTATCTGAAGACATACTTTTACCTACGGACTTTTATTATGTAGAATACGTTATTATATTAAAGGATTTTCAACGTGTCTAAAACCCTTTTTAACTTCGCAACGGTTATTTTAATTTCCACCCTTTTAAGTGCCTGTAATAACTCTAATACTCCAAATGAACAAGATCCATTAAAAGGTCAAGAAAAGAAGTTTTTAGACGAATCCGCAACGAGTGAATCAAAAGAACTTGTGTTTTATGACTTGGTAGATCCTAAGAAAAAAGACCAACCTATAAAGGCTGAAGAAGCAAGTGCTTCCGAGCCTGAAGCCCAAGAACAACAACCTGAAAAGGCCTTATCTCCTGAGATTCTTGAAGCGATTCGTGAAAATACAGAACGACAAGAAAAAAAGGAAAATGCACTCAGAACAATAGCTGAAGCTAAGCGTATTGAAGAATTATTAGTAGGTAAAGATCGCAGTAGTGATGATGGTTATACCTATAACAGTGATGAATAATTGATATATCAATGGTTTTAACCAATACAAACTTATTATTTTAAGTTAAAATGATTTTAAATTTTTTGGTATATACGGTTATGTTTAACAGTGCTTTTAAGAAACATAAAATAAAAATATGTTTTGGCTTGCCAATCATAATTGTGGTTTCGATCTTAATATTCAAAATCTACTCCTACCCCTTTAAGCCAAGACTCTTAAGCCCCGATTGGATTGAAAGTCGCTACAATGGTTGGGAAGTTGAACATCATGACTTATGGATTGCTACAATTGTGGATGTTGTTGGTCCAAAAACAGTAAAAATTAGAAATCAAAATGGAGAAGAAAAAATTATGGATCTTCTCTATATAAATGCTTTGCAATCTTCGGAAAAAATGAAAAACCTCTATATCAATAGCTTGTCCGGTTATGTTGGCCAACAGCTATTTGTAAAAGGAGATCCAGACAAAGCGCGGTTTAATGGCGTCTTGATCGATGGTAACGGTGAAAATATCAATCTAAACCTAACTTATGTACCAGGTGCGGTATTGGATATGTCATCAACTGCATACATTCATGACCGAGAAAAGCAATTAGTTCCTTATTTCGCGAATATCAATTCAGAAAATAGAACGTTTTAAGTTATAAATTAAGGGATATTAGAAAGGCCAAGCTATGCCAGCACCATTATGTTTCCTCACACTGGAATTTACCGCCAAAGTCAAGAATCCAGTTGATGTGCCTGACATTATTAAGTCGTCTATTTTGACGCGTATTAAAAAGTGCCGCACATCATCAATAGAACAGGCTCAGTATCTTTATAATGCTGAAGAGAGCTACTGGAAGCCAAAAAAACAAGTCACTGAAGAAGCAACTCAATATCATGGCATCACCAATGAAGATTTATTAACGCAAGACTCAATCAATGGTCTAAAGATTAAAAACTATGTTGTGTATTGGGCAAACGTTTATACATTTAGAATTTTGCAAAAAAGCAAAGTGAAGTTTTTTAATCACCGCTTTATCTTTTTAAACAACTTAATCAACGTGATTGGTGAAGATGGTTCCCTACCCATGACAGAATGGGCACGTTTAGCCAGTGCAGCTTCGGGAAATAATGAATTTCCAGAAGAGATACTGACTAACACTAACAATAAGGTCATCTGTTTGACCGTTATATTTGATTATATTTCTGAAAAATTAACATCACTTTATGGTTTGGATCTTAATAAGCATTACGATCTGGTTGCTGCAGTACAATACAACAGTGCTATCAAAGCTAAGAGTCAAAAATCATTAAAGGTTCATAAGCTTATGCGTGATGATTTTAATGAGTTTAAATTGCTTTTAGACAAAGGCATGGAGATTAAGAGAATTAAAAAGGAATATTTTATAAATAATAACTATCACCCTTAAACCTAAAAGCCACTTTCTTAAAAGTGGCTTTTTTACGTTAAACATAAAATAAACTATCACTAAAAACCTTTTTTAAAATATAATACTTTTAATTTCTATTTTAACTGGTGATACATTGTGAGTTTAATTAAGAAGCAAAAAGACATTCTATCTCACGACCCTCTTGTTTCAATTTTTAGTAACAATGACCTTTTAACAATCTCAGTTGATACGGATTCTGAAGATTTGAATCGTCAACCTAAAAATATAAAAATCCCGAATGCCGATCTTAAAGAGTTAACAATACAAATCAGTGGTTTTGATACTTTAGAAAACAATGATGTTGGTCGTTATTTCACTTGTTCTGGTACCGTAGAGCTCGTTAATACACTAGGTAATGGTGAAGAAAAACGTTTTGTATTAGCAGAGCCAAAAATCAAGGTAAACGTGGCTAAAAAAGGTCATTTACCGCAAACAGAACAAATTAAACAATTGGTTCGTAATGCGTGGATGGATGCATTTAGTGATGGTTGCCAAAACATTAACCAACCTTACCACTATGAAGATGAAACTTGGTTTGAACGCTTCAAAGGTAGCGTTATTGGTAAGTTTGTACTGATCGTACTTGCCACTTTCTTCGCTGCTTTCATTGGTTTGGCTATTTTTGGTTATGTTGCTGGTAAAAAACAACAGGACCCAACATTAGAAATTGCGAATCAAATTGCTCAAGATCCTGAAGCATTAAAGCAATTGCTGAATCAATATGATCAACAAAATAACCAAGCTGGTGCACCTACTCCACAAGCTTCACCAGAACAAGCAGCTGAGCAAGAAAGACAGCAAGAAATTAGCTCATTCGGTTTAGATGCTGGATCTAGCGAATAACGCTGATTAAGCAATAAAAAAGCACCTTAGTCGTAAATACTTTGGTGCTTTTTTTGTGCCTAAATTTATTATGCAAATTTAAAAAGAATCCAAATGATTACGAGATGTACTGGATAGAACCAGTACGCCCACTTCCCCACTGGCGGTAATTCAAAAGGTATATTCATGTGCTGTCCTTTCAGTAGGAATTGTGCACCAATATACGTTGCAATGGCGCTACTGACAGCAAATGAGAATGCCAAAGAATATGTAGTCATATCCGTATAGTAGCCACCAATCAACCAGTTGAAAATGTTGGCCAATGAAGTGAGCAAGACGCTGATCATTAAAAAGTATGGTAATCCCCCCTAAAAATAATAAGATCTAAAAGTAGAATTTTCTCTTAAGATACGAGCAGGAGATTCTGCATGAAAACATCTAAATTTACTGACAGCCAGATCATGTCCATCTTGAAGCAGGCGGAATCTGGCACACCTGTAGCAGCCCTTTGTCGTGAACACGGCATGAGTAATGCCACGTTTTATAAATGGCGTGCCAAATATGGGGGTATGGATACCTCATTGATGGCGCGGCTGAAAGAGTTGGAATCAGAAAATGCTAGACTTAAAAAGATGTATGCTGAAGAGCGATTAAAAGCAGAAATTATCCAGGAAGCGATGTCAAAAAAGTGGTAAAGCCATCTTGCCGACGTAAGATGGCACAGCAGGCAGTTGCCCAATATGCCATTAGTATTCGTTTGGCTTGCACTGTATTTGGAATCAGTGAAACCTGCTACCGTTATCAGGCTAAACTTAGTGATGATAATGCTCTTATTGCAGAACGGCTGATTGAACTGACTGAAGAAAATACAGATTGGGGCTTTGGTCTATGTTTCTCTTATCTACGTCATGTTGAAAGCCATCACTGGAACCACAAACGTGTTTACCGTATTTACTGTGAATTGGCACTGAATCTGCGCATTAAACCAAGAAGAAGGCTGAAACGGCATGCACCAGAACCACTAAAAGAGCCAATCCGTGCAAATCAGGTTTGGTCATTAGATTTCATGCACGATCAGCTTGCTGATGGTCGTAAGTTCCGATTATTGAATGTGATTGATGATTACCGACGTGAAGGTTTAGCGATTGAGGTGGGGTTCTCATTGCCAGCAATGCGAGTGATTCGAACACTCAATCAGTTACTTGAATATCGAGAAAAACCGTTAGTGATCCGATGTGACAATGGACCTGAATTTATCAGTCATGAATTTGTACGCTGGGCAACTGAACACGATATTCGTATTGAATATATTCAACCAGGTAAACCACAACAGAATGCGTATATTGAACGTTATAATCGAACCATACGTTATAGTTGGCTGAGCAAACATTTATTTGATACTTTAGATGAAGTACAAGATTATGCAACAAATTGGCTGTGGCATTATAACCATGAAAGACCACACCAAGCAAACAAAGGAAGGCCTCCTCTAATGGCTGCTTAACCTCTACTTTTAACTTCGGTTATTTATGGGAGGATTACCGTATTTCTTAGAACGAACGTTGGTTGTTTTAAAGAATAAATACAGGAATACAATTAATAAAACGCCCCACACGCTATACATAATAAAATTAGATAGCAATGTGGTCACGACTAACAGAGAGACAAACTGCAGCGTTGCATATTTATGTTTAGATTCCCCCAATACAACAAGCAAAAATCCTAAAAGCAACGTAGGCATGACGTTCAGTGTTGTAAATGGCTCTTGGTTGAATAGTTGATACGGTACTTCTGATAGCACACAAAACAACGCCAAATTTTTAAAATAGTTTTTTAATGTATGGGTTTTCTTTTTAGAAATAGCTTGGTTCAAATTGAATGCAAGCATGATACAAAAAATAGGAAAAGCCCAACGGCCAATCGTCCTCAACAACAGATTATATTGAGGAAATAATATTGATGCGTGGTCAATAACCATGGTCACAATCGCGATCCACTTCAATAGATCCAAGGCTCTATTGCGATCTCGCACGGCGCTTTGGCTAATTACAGCTTCTTGTAGATGAACCATGTGTTATTTTTCGCTAAAGGGTTTGTATAAGCATCACTACGCTGTTTTCGGGTGTTGTTACGATTATCTAAGATCTCAATGCTATTCCAACCTTCGGGATAACCGAGCACCAGGCCTGAGTTATAAAATCTCGTGCGATGACGCTCTTCATCGCCGGCATAAAACAAGTACGCACGAATATCGTTATACGGTCGATGCCCGACCAATACGTTATCTTCATCACGATCAAAGTACTCATAAATTAAATCCGTATATTCACGATTGAAGTATCCACACTTCTCAAACAGATCTGCACTTGAACGAAAAGTAATAGATTCCTTGGCCAGTGTTTTATTTAAAATCATGCGAGTGACATTACGAGCAAACACGGGCAAATTAAAATGCACAGGCAAATGAATTTCATTTATTTCGGACAAATCAATAGGATCACCAAAAGGATTAGAAAGTTCTAATGCTTTTTGATAAAAGTCCATCCATTGTGCAAGATATTCATCAACAAACTTTTTCTCACCATAATAAATTGGTAATCCATCAACCGTTAAAAGGTTTTGTGGAGGAAAAATATTGTTTCTTAAATCTAAGATGCTTTGTTTTAATTTTGCGATTTCGATTGGATCACTAATCATAACAACTCACTCGAATTAGAGTATTAAAATAATTATATAGGGTTTTAAATAATTGGATATAAGTTTTTAGCTCAGTAAATAAGCATTTTTGTTGTGTGGCGAATTAGAATTGATAAAAAATTTAAAAGAATATTTATTCTAGGAATTATTGATACAATGTATCTAATTTCTTACGAATTAGTATATACAATTGGGATTACTATGCTTACCCCTGATCGAATAGACAAACAAGTTAATTTGGCTGGAATTGACAAGTCGTGGACCAATTTATTAAATCACTTGGACATTGATAGTCATCCTGAATACAACATCAATAAAACTCAGCCATGGTACTTGGCTAATTTTGTAGATTACCTACGCCTACTCAACTTTAAGTTTGATGAATTAAATCTAAGAGAGATTCGTGCAGTTGATTATGACTTGGTAGATTGGTCATTTCTTAAATCTAATCGCCTAAATGGTGCTGAGGTGTTTAAGGACCTAACCATTTATCTGCAGAAACCCAATTTTGTTACGCAATATCCTAAATGTGTAGCCATCAATGCTGATGTTCGCGATCGTAAGCTTGCAGAGGTCATTTATGATTACTACAGACGCTTCTTACCGTTTTTCTATTCATTCATTAAATTAATCAGATCAACGCAGCGCTTATCTCTAGAACGTAAATTACCCGTGATTGATAACTTTATGTCTAATTTTGGAGATCTTAGTACTGGTGAGTTTTATTCAAATATTCCATTTGATGATGCAGAGCTCAAAAGGATTTTGAAAAATGGCTTTGAAAAATATAGAGAGCATAAATCAGAACAGCGGTTTAGCCGTGCCATCGCAGAGCTAACATCGATGTTTAAAGCTTTGTCTGAATACTTAAAGATTGTGTCTACGGTTAACTACGTGGATCTAGACCTTATTCACTTCTTACACAATGCATTTTTGGGTAAAAACTTTAATGTTTATTCAGATCTATTCGCTATGGATAAAGAACCTAATTTGTTGGTCAATTTAAGTTGGACATACACAAAAGCATTTCAATATTCATAAATAGCACCATGGTCGTTTATGTGCATCGGCTATATCAAAAGGAAGAAGAATATAACGATCTTTTAACGAAAGGGCCTGGCCATACCGAAGTTTTGTAGCAGAAGGAAGATCTGTACTGGTTTTGCCCGTGGCAAAGCCCAACCAAAAGACGTAATTTCCATCGCACAATAAACCTAAATTATCCTTTTCAAGCGCCACATACTTGATATAAGGATCATCTATTTGTGAGATCGAGGGGATATATTGATAGTCCACCTTTCATACTATATGTTTGCGAACGTGGTGCACGGCGATCGGTTGATCTATGGACCGTGCGTTATCCCATACTACCTGAGCTTGCTCTAAAGTATATACGTGCGCTTGATCAACTAAAACCAGGCCACCCAATATTTGAGCCGACATTATCTCTAAAACAAGCTAGGTAAAGTTCAGTCATAAAGTTTCTCTTAAGCTACTTTCTTATTCAGTATGTGTTCGGCTAAGCGCTTGATACCGCCACCGTCCGTAATTAAATGTTCAAATAATTCGCCATTCGGGTTTTTAACTCCTTCCAACTGGCCTTTTTTGATGCCTAAGACATCAGAAATAATTGGATCTGAACCCGAATCAGCCAACAAGTAATATGCCGAGATCTGTTTGATTTGACCGTCACGGTCTAAGCGACCAATACATTGATCATGAACACCAGGCGACCAATCCAACTCACCAAACACAAATGTTTTGCATTTTGAGTGGTACTGCAAGCCATCAAGCCCGGCAGATGAACGTAATGAACTAATGAAGACTTTGCTTTCATCATTCAAGAATGCTTGTTTAGAACGTTCCTTAGCTGCAGGTCCTTCCGTACCTGTATACATAACAGGATTGAATTCAGCCAAGCGTTCTAACCAAATGTTGTACACATCTCGATGCCAACCATAAAGCATGACTGATTCACCAGACTCAACAAGCATACGCACGAACTCAGCGACATACGGCGCTTTGGCGATACCTGTTGCTTGGCGCATCATAATATTGAATTCTTCTGTCGCACGAAGCTTTTGCCCTTGGAATTCCTGAGTAGAGCTTAAAATTACTTTTGCCAGTTCCATTGCCTTTCCCTTAATTTGATCCAGTACTTTAGGATCGCTTTCGACATATTGAGGGATGATTTGTACTGGCGGTAACTCTCGATTTACATCTGCTCGAGTACGGCGCAACATTAGACCTTCATCACGTAAAAACATCCCAAACGCTTTAGGATCATTAATACGTTTTTCTTGTGAACACCACTCACGAGCGAATTCAGTAGCGGTACCTAAGCTATCTGGACGCAATATTTCAATGATGTTGTAGAATTCATCACCGTAGTTATAAATCGGTGTAGCTGATAGACCGAGGCGTAATTCAGCTTGGTCACTAATGAGTTTAGCAGCGGAATACTTTTGCGATGTATAGCCAGTCCGTAACTCTTGGATCTCGTCAAACACTACGTACTTAATCTTTCCGGCAAGATATTCAGCCCAACCGTTCAACTTTGAATAACTGGTGATAATGACATCGGGTGCTGCTTCACCTTCTTTGTGCAATGGATAAGGCGATGCTTTCTTTAGGATGTGACATTTTAGGTGCGGAGCAAAGCGTTCAATTTCATTCTTAATTTGCATTGGAAGATGTGTCATTGTCACAAAAAGCGCCGGGAGCGATTCAGGTAGAATCATCGGACATATTCCACTCGCTGTTTTGCCAAGGCCCAAATCATCCCCCAAGAGCAAACCTTTAACATTAAGTAGTAGATCTGCAGCTGCTCTTTGATACTCATATGGAGGCACAGCAAGATCAAATGTTTTGATCGGACGTTTATAGTCCATCACATCCAAAATATCTTCTTTTAGCGACACATAAGCCTTAGATTGCGCTTTCATGTATTTAAGATCATCAACATGCATTGGATAACGTTCAATAAACCAAAGTAGGTCGTGACAATTAGACGGCGTATCGCTTAACTCAATAAATTTTGATGCATGTTGGCTGACTTGTGGGAATACACGCTTAAGTCGTGTTTTAACATGTGGTTCACATTCAATGTGCCAGTTTTTTTCTTGACGAGAAATGGTGCCGTAAGATTTAGACATTAGAAGACCCCCACTAAAATACGATGGCGGTAAATAAATTTATTGTTCAGTTGGATTGGAATGTTATTCACCCAATACGGTGTACCAACCACATAGAGCGCTTTTATGCTGTCATGGCTTAAATAACGATTGATCTGACGCAATAATGCGTTACGTGCACCATCTATTTTTAATTCAACACCCACCTTGCCGACATCTAGCTCAACAGTAAAATCAATGATGTCTTTATTTGATAGACGAACCTCACGTTCATACGGAATCTCATTGGCAATAAACATTTGCTCAATCGCGAGTTGTAAGTCTTTTTCGTTATAAAAACGGTATTTGTGTGAAGAAAACAGAATTCCAAGCTCTTCAATCGTTTTCATTCTGCATCCCCTTGGTCAGCTTTAGCAGCCTTTTTGTTTTTCTTCACCTGGCTTTTATCAATGGATTTTGACGGTACCAGTTCAACTTCACATTCAGTACACGACAATCTAAAAGTAGGACTACACGTTGCACCACGGCCACACTCAGGACACGCAAAAGATGCCCTAGTCTGTTTCTTAGGCTTAGGCTCAGGCTCTTCAAAATTGGCTAAACCAAGCTCTTGATAGAGTGTTTCACCGATCATAGTTTCTTTGAGTACAATAAACTCGTTATCATCGCCGTTTGGTTGTTCACCCTTATAAAGTTTAACAATCTTAGGTTCTGGTATTGGTTGGTCGTCATCATCTAGCGGACCTTCATCAAAAGCCGTTGGATAATAACCGCCAAGGTTTGCAGCGGTATTTGATATGTCGATTAGTCCGATCGCTACATCAAAGGGATTCATTGTAGTGGGAGTCGTTTCCTCTTCTTCATCACTTGTTGGGGTGGCATATCCAGTGAGGGTATCTGGTGCTTTTGACGGTTCGGCAACTGGCTTCTCTTTTTTAGGTGATTTCAAAGCTGAATTGATTTCATTGCCAAGTAAGGCAATATGAAATAGCTTTGGAGAAGCAGTCGGAATGGACTCCAACAACTGCACTTGCTCTTGAATCATTTCAAGACTGGAAATCGTTTTGGGTGCGTACTTGTCATACCATTTGATGATACGCCCTTCATCGACAAGCTCATTGCACACTTGAATAAACAAGCCATCAGGTACAACGATTTCGGTCATCTTCTCGCCTGTCGTGCGACCTTCTTTTGTGCCGTCATCAGTCATAATCAAACCGATCTCAAGCATAAATGTCGCAAACTCAGCATTGTGATATGAGCGTTTAGATAGCTCACCAAAAATGCTTTGTTTCATATGACACATCTCATGTGCATAGCATTTAAAAATGTTAAGCAATGGTTGGGTGCCAAAGTAATCAGGGTTAAGGGCCAGTTCGTGCGTATACGCCGTATCATCTTCTGTCGAAGCAAATCTATTCTCAGACCAATAACCGGTATTTTTGTTGATACGTTGAAGCGTAATCAAACAATCTGGTAATTCATTTTTGAATAGCCTTTCATTGAAACGGTCATACACCAACTGCAGTTCTTCATAAAACTGCAACGTAGTTCTATTCTTTATGTTCATTTTTCAGTCGTCCAAACAGGATCAAACTAGGTGTGGATTGTACAAAACAACGTTTAAAGTTTACGCACAGCTTAAAATACAGTCAATAGTTTAAAATAATCAGCAAAGCATATATTTTTTTAATAAAAAATTACAACACAAAAAATAAGTATCATTAAAGTGTAGGTTTAATAAATTGTGGTTGGTTTTCATAATATGAGTGTTACGCTTTACTTCCACACAAAACTGGTGTTCCTATATCAATTTTGAGGGTTTTAAGTATATTATAAGCCACTTTTGTTAAATGCACATAGAAGTTACTTTTAGCGTTTATAAATGCTGAATAATACCCTTATTGTCAATAAGGCGCTATTTAAAGGCAATGGTTCTTAATAATGCTGTTTATAGAAAACTGGATATCGAAATGAGTCTGAATAACATAAAACTAACAGCCAATTGTTTTGCCCTTACACATCCTGAAAATGAAAAGAACTTGTTCAAGTACATTTTTAGAGAAATGTTTAAACGAAATAAGGTCGAGACATTCTGTTCCGCAAAAGTCATATTTTTTACAGATGGCAAGCACATCTATTTAAGAACGTGCGTATCGGACGTCAAAATCCCAATGGCCAAAGAATACATTGAAATTTCGCACGGTCAGCAAATCACTGGAAAAATCATGGTTCCTCTTAACCGTGAATGTAGCTTTAACCGCCAAGAAATTGAAGAATACATTTCGGTCCACGGCGAAAAACCCAAAGGCAATTCAGGTAAGAAGCGTAAAAATCTAACTGGAGATGAAGCAGCCGAATTCACCAAAAACGCTCTTAGTAGCAAAGGTCTATTGGATGTCACTATAATTGAGCAACAATGTGGACCACAGCTCAGCATTTTGAATATTCCAGTCCAGACCATAGATATTTCATTTAGTGCGACTGTTGGGGATTTAGAGATATTTAAAACAGCATGGCTCAATGGTATTGGTCGTGATAAAACCTACGGCTTTGGAATGATCCGCTTAGATGGTACTTTGTTTACACCGCCTTGTAATAATAGTGCTCACGCCTAATCGAAAGGACTTTTAAAGTCCTTTTTTAAACGAAATTTTTCAGATATTGATCTGATGTAGATCCTGGTTGCTCAACATGAGAAATAAAGATTTAGATCCAAAGATAGGAATACCACTTAAAGTCATCACAGCGCGATTAGAACATGTGAAGTTTAACCTCAATGGCTTAATGAAACGTGTAGAAGCTTATGCGATCGCACGACAAAACAGTAAAGATCCGCACGAATGCCTAATCAGTGGTGATGAATGGACATATGCTGCACTAGATTGTCGAGATCCTATCTGGCGTGAACGAATGAAACGCACCAGTACCATTATGGGTGTTCAAGCCACTGGCCAAGAAATCCCACTCTCATTTATCAATCAGCTACCTTGCAACATTGGTGAAATCATTACCCTTGGCTCATGGAGCCTAACCAAAAATATTTATCGGTTTGAAGATCAAGTCATTCAAATGCTTGTAAAGACCGAATACAACCGCAGTATCCCCGGTTTCCTATTAAACCTACCTGATATTGCGATCTACGTTCAAACCGACAATGCCAATCTCTACGTGCAAAATGAACAAGTGGTCGGTGTTATTTTTGCGAAAAACACGTTGAACGATCGCAAGGTGCTATTTACCACGGTATATACCGATACTGGCTTAGCAAAAACCATTACCATGCACTTCCCTGATGATGATGATTTTGAATCAACTGTTGAGGACTGCATGACCGATTTCATTGATACGTTTTTTGATGAAAAGAACTTGCCTGATGAACAAGAAATTAACACGTTCATGGAACTGCAGAAGAAGCTAATCAATTTGATTCTATGGTTCAGCCAAAAAGAACCAGATCTCAGACCATTAACACCAGAAACAACACAAGCCAGGCCTAAATTAGAGCTGATTAAGCGTGAATTGCGTTTATTTGAGGCCAATAAGTACAAGCCGACTATTGTTGGTACCGAAACAAATAAAAAGATCAATGAAGCGATCCTAAAGCGCGATGAAGATCTAAAGTCTGGCAACTACAAAGGTACCAAAAAACCACATCCACGGATTCCTCACTGGAACTTTTACTGGTTGGGCAAACGTGGTACCAAAGAAAAATGGGTTAACCATTGGATACCATTTCAGATTGTTGGCGGTGTGCCTAAAGATAAAGGGCTCTAAGGAATAAGTTATAGAAATTTAAATTTCTTACCACTGGTAAATATAAGCATATATGTCAAGTAGAAATGCAAAAGTATTGGATTCCAACACTGATTCCGTAAAGCCAGTAAAAGCCACATGAAATAAGAAAGAGCCCTATGTTGGCTCTTATTTTGTTTTTGTAAATCTCAATTTTAACGCAGCGTGATTTTCACTTTACCAACACACTTTTTGTTTAGTGGGCGATTATTACTATCTACCCGTCTCAAATAGCCACATTGACTACAAGCAAAAGTATCATTACCTGAATCATTCGTAAATTTAAGCCAAATGTGACCATTGCCATCGTCTATATCTGTTTTAACGTATTTATCTAGATTCATGCTTAAACCTCTTAATAAGCTCACTCGATAATAACAATAGTTTTGCTTAGATAGTATTTTTCCAAAAGAAATTATTAGCAGATTTTATATATTTTTTAAGAAAAGTTTTTGAGCGCTTTTATTTATTAAAATTAAATTATTAAGCAAGGAGTTATAAAGCATGGCCAAATCAATAGACCAGTTATGGGGTGAATTACAGCAGATTCAATTTGATGAATCTAATTCCCTACCATGCGAATTCCATATCTGGAATAAAGGTGCATATCGCTATCAGATCCTAGATTGGTTTGAAGCAAATTCTGAAAATGGCGTATTAAGCTTGCAAGGCAAAACCTATACAACATTATGGGAAGAGTTTGGCAACACCCCGATAAACAATGATGATGAAATCGAAGAAGACTTTCATCTATGGGGCAAAGGTACAGACCGCTTCATTATCTGGCACTGGTTTGATGATCAATTAGAACACGGTGTAATTAGCTTAATTGAGAAAGGAGTTGCGTAATGGGATTATTTAGTTGCCCTCACTGTAATAGTGATATTGATACTAACGATAAAAAGTCTGGCCATCAGGTGAATGATGTAATTCAAGAAACCTTTTGTTCTGTTGACTGCAGTATTGAATATCTGGTGCATAACTCACAAATGATTGCAGTAGATCAATACGGAAGTTTGCCATTAAGCAATGAAAACCTGAATGAATTCATTGAAGCATTTTCTAATGAGGGTGTTGAAGATGATGTGTTAGAACACATCAAAGCTGAACTTTGTTAAGTAGTCGCGCACGTGCTCTAAACAACACTGACAATTGCATTTAAAAAAAGGGCTTAAATCATTTAAGCCCTTTTAATATTTATACGATAAGAAAACTTTCTAATGTTTTTCCAGATTCAATCTCACGATTTAACCAGGATGGACGTTTACCACGACCGGCCCACACTTCTTTGTGGTTATTCGGGTTGCGATATTTAGGATCTGCTTTAACCACTGGCTTTTTATTTAATTTACGATTTTCGCCGTGCTCATTTAATTCAAGAATAGTTAAGCCTAATTCTTTTGCGATCTCAAACATTTTGAGATAACCGTCATCAAGTTTCTTATTCTCTACTACAACAATTTGGTTTTGTGCCTTTTTAATTAGGTCTTCTAACTGGTCTTTACTTAGGTTTTCAACTTCCATAACTAATCTCGAAAATTTGGATATATCAAATATACACCAGTGCGTTTTGTTTACAACCGCATACGGTAGTTTTAATTGATTAAAATATTCAACTTATTCCATGGCTATTCTAATTTTTAAGCATAAGTTATTCCCACTTTAAATCCATTAATCTAAAAATACATTCAACCTGTTAGGTAAATTAATATGCACAAGTATCTCATGATGAATCTTGCGATTAACGAAACATCAGCACTACCAATTGGTATCCGTATTTGTGATTTTAATATCGGCTTATATGCCTCTAAGAAAATTTCAGAAGTGCCAGCTTTAATGGCATTGGTTAATTACACCCTGTTTAAGTATTCAAGCTATGAGAGTGAAGAACTTGAAGACATTAAAACCTTATTAGAAGAACATGATTTTAAAACTCGCTATGACTCTTGGGAAATCAGCGGTGATTCTTTTTACGTTTTGGGTTTTAAAGAAATTACAAAAGACGAGTTTGAATTATTGCAAAAACTTGACCTGTTGACCGTGGTAGACGAATACAACTACCACCATAAACTTTTGTCGAATCATGGTGAGCATAATTTTGACGAATATTTCAAAAACTTTAACGAGTCTAAAGAGCAAGAAATCTTGAAGCAGTTTAAAGACATTGCATTCAACCTAAAAAGTGATGCCCCTTTAAACTCGACATTTGCTCAAGACGTTATAGAGTTGCTGACTACCTACAAGTTTGGTACAGCTTTAGAACCTATCGACAGCACTCACAGCGATACAAGAAATCGTTCCTACTTTAGCCATACGCTTGAGGGTGACTTCGCATCTGGAGCTATTCAGGTCATTATTTCAAATTACAAAGAAACTGGCGTCAAAAACCCTTATTCAGTGATTGAGCCTTTAAATCTTGAAATTATGCTTGAAGATGAACAATGTTTTGATGATGAATATGCAAGTCTCGTTGTTGAATGCGAGTATGTGTTTAATCTTATTAAGACCGACTTATACACCAACACTTTTGAATAAACCAAGCCTTTAAGAGAGAAATCTCTTAAAGTTGCGCTTAAAAACGTAAACGATGTTTTTTTAATTGATTAAAAAAGGTTTTGAATTTTTAGCGCTGCAATGGCGCTCGTCATTATTAATTCTTTCTGGATGCTTAAATAAGTATTTTTTAAAAAAACTTTATCCGTTCATATTCTTAATATAATGAAACCTAATCAAGCAAATAGCTTAAAACTTGGAGAAAGCTCATGAATTTAAACCGTAATTTTTGCCCGATCGATTTTAACGAAGTTTACGGCAGTACTGACAATTTACCTTTGTTTTTGGTTAAAGCGTCACGCCAGGATTCTAACGATGACGAGCATAGTGAGTATTTCTTCATTCGAGCACCTCATGAGCACCGTTTAGCTTTCTTCCTTGCCCACATGTTCAAATCACATGTGGATAATGCCCTTTTGACCTTGGAAAACTTGGCTGAAGAAAATTATCAAAATATCCCTGAATTGGAAGAGTTGATGTCTTCATATGGTGTGATTGATGGCGTTGGCGTGGATACACTTTTTGATTTCCGCGCTAAGGAACTCACAGTTGATAAAGCGCTGGAGCTAGTCGAATTCATTGAAATTAACCCACTCAATACTGATATTGTGGGCTCACTATTCTTGGAGGCACTTTAATGAATAGTAGCTTTATCTTAATTAATGAAGCTATGTCGCCTATTCGTAAGAATACGGCGCTTTTGGAAACCCTGTTATCTATGATCAGTACTGCAGATCAAGACCACGGCGACCAAAGCCCAAGCTTCCACATTAATATCCATGCTGGTATTGAATTGCCTGATCATGAAATTGCATATACCACTTTAAAAGGTTTTGCAGAGCTGACCGAAGATCATAATCTTTGTATCTATATGAATCCTGAGCTGTCAGAAAATGGCTTTATGTTGCTATCCACTCAAAACGTGGTACCTGATTGCTATGACAATTCTATCTTTGTAGATCTGTCGAATCAGTTATGCAACTTCTTCAATCAAGAAGTACAGCAGTTAAACGATCAAGCGCAAACGGCGTTAAAGCTGTTGTTACAGCATAAAATCAATGGAACAGCGATTCGCACGTTCAACCCTGAACAATTGCAGATCTTACAGAAAATCGCTGCATTAGATAGCTTCATGCTCGATGACCAGCGCGATTGGTTTTACTTTTCCGAAGTGACCATTGATAACGCCTATAAAGACATGAAAAAAGGTTTAGAACTGTTGGTTCTCAACGAAGATATTAAGGATGCACTTAAACAGCTACTTGATGCAAACAACATGGAGTTTTGTGATTTACCAATACTCGTGGTTTTGTATCCCCTACTGGTTAAGTCTGAAGAAAATAACGAACTGGTACAGGCTTGCTTAAGTCATCTCATTGGCAACAACTTAATCAATGAGCCGTTTATTGCTGGTGTACAACTTGAAGCTGGTGCATTTAATAGCGAAATGAACACCTATACTTTATTGCCACACATGAAAGCAGTAAAAGAATTGCTGATAGATATTGAAGCAGATCTCACAAAAGTTTAACCGTTTTACCTGAGCTCATTGCTCAAAACCTTGGAGTTGTTATGGATACTATTGTTCGCGTTAAATCAGTTGGTGTTTTAGGTCTATCATCTAAAATCACGACATTTGTAATCGACATCGAGCTTGATGGCGGTAAATTAAAAATTGAAGATCAATTGCTTCATTTTAAGAATACTTTACGTACAAGCTATCGAGAATATGATGAAAGTTTAGCGATCGTAAACAATAAGGCTATACTTTCCAATTTAGACAATGCAGTAAAACCAAACGAATTGCATGCTTTAGTTGATGATTATATCGACTCAGTTTGGGTAACAGATGCCAATAAAAACACCACTCAACAGCGCCGTGCGTCACTTGGTTTGCACAATCCAACGATAAAAGACAAAGGTGTTTTGAAAGAAGCCCTTTTAAGTGAAGTGAAGTTAGCCTACAAAAACTATATCAATCAGAACGTAGAAGCCTGATCAGATCGGAAGTATGTTGCGACCAGCATACTTCTTTTTTTTTGAACCTTAGCCTAGAATCATCCAATATCATCGCTTCATACCAAGAAAATCATGCCATATCTCATATATTTAATGTTCCTTGCGTTTGCAAGCGCCGTAATTTTAGTGAAAAAGGCTTATGGTCTTAACATCTAATTATTTGCAATGGGGATTGTCGTCATCATTGGACAATTGGCAATTTTTTGTTTTATCAACGCAGCGATTAACATCAACAATGAAAAACAACATCGCAATGCCGTCAAAACCTTGCACTATGGCGCTTCATTTTCATTAATTGTGGTCACTACACAGGTCTATTTATATAAGTATGTGTTGCACAAACAGGAATATTTGACCATGGCAATTTACTTTTTAGGAACGTGGTTTGCAATCACCCTTTTAGACTCAGTGTTTAAGTTGATCAAAGTTGGTATTTTTAATAGCAAGAAAGACAGTGCTGAAGTTGTGAACTCAACGCGTAAAGTGACGGTAATTACATTAGCGATCTGTATGTTTGGGTATTACTTATTTAGCAAATATGCATTAAACATTAACGTACTAAACTAGACATCTTGTAAGGAAAACCGCACCTAATACACAAGCGCAATAACCAGAAAAAAAGAACATCCTTTTAATTATTGCGCTAATCTTTTCCGTCACAGCACTGTTATAAACAAAAAACACAATCATAAACATTAAACCGATCGTGCAGGCGAATAAGGTAAAACCAATTAAATAAGTAAAAGCAAAGTCAAAGTTTAATACCACTGGAAAACCAATAGATACAGCCATTAAAGCTATTGTACTTGATGCATTCATATCTTAAAGCCCATCTAGCAACTGGCTTAATCGTAGCGATAAATAAGGTTTAAAACTGAAACTTTATGATTGAGATTGGTCAATGCACATTACCAAAATGTGCTTGGTATATACCAGAAAGCAAAGAACCAGACGCAAAACGCCTGGCTCTTTAAAACTGAAAGGTGAATAAAAAAACACAAAACACTTGAACGCATTTCTTATTCAAGGTCAGTTTAATTAGATTTTTTGCCCTTGTCTATGTAATGTAAAAGTGGACAGCATTAAAACAATCTATATTTTTTGAAAAAAGTTTTAAAAATGTACAGTGAAATATAATGAATGTATGAGCTCAATGCTCACCATTTGGAGAAATTATATGAACTTTGAAATCTTATCTAAAACAAAAGTTGTCGGTCTACAAGAAGATTCTCTCACCTCTTTTCAAAATTTTATGTTAGAAAATATTGCATGGGATAGCCAAGTCCGTGCTGATTATTACCAGTCAAATAAGAATACTGTACTGCTGGAGCTACCAGTACGTTTACGCCGTGACATTCAAATCGAAAACATCAACGGCGCTTTAGATGCACAAGTTAATTTTGAGCTGATCTACAAGCAAGACCAAGGCAAGTTGGTATCTTCATTGGTCGTTGATACGCAGTACTTGTTATGTATAGATGATCAGGATATTGATCTTTGGTCAATCGACAGCGAACTCAGTTTCTTACAAGAAGCTGACCGCAATCACCTTAAGAAGCTTATGCGTCATTGCGATGATCGTTTCCATGCGTGGATGCGCGAGATTAAGTCTTACTTCAATCGTTTGACAGTACAGCCGTTGCATCTTGATATGCAGATCAAAATACGCAAGATCGTAGGCTATACAGCGGTGCTACCTAAGACCTTTCCATAAGGTTTTAGGTGTCAGTATAAAAACAAATAGACCGCAATTAAGCGGTCTATTTGTTTTTGCCTAAAACGGCGTTAACAGATCTATGTAATATTTAGCCCTTAAAACTATTGGCAAGTATCTGAATAACGCTCAGCACTTCCAAAGAATGATTTACCCTGATTGTCCACGATGTCTACATACAGATCTGGTTTAACTGGAGCATTGGCGAATACAGAGCAATAAAACGGATGAATCTTTTCATTCACAAAGCGGTTTAAAGAGTCAGTTTCATCAGAAGAGTATTTATCTGCAGTTTTGCTAGACATCTGAACGTTCATATTAAAGTGTTTTGAATACTTCACTTTTTTAAGTACCGCACCAGTTTCAATCTGGTACGGTGTTTTAGTGTTAAGTAAACGCTCAACTTTACGTTTGTTTTCAGCAGTAGGAGAAAGCGCAACAGCAGATTTTAAGCTGTTTGTATTCAGGTTATTTAAAGAACTATTAGCTAAAACAGCGCACGACATAGACACTGAGATTATTGCAACTGCAAATAGTTTTAGTGTTTTGAATACGTTCATGTTTAACGACTTTCCTGTATATACTTAAATTATATACTTAATATACGATATTTGATTTTTTTGGAATTTTAATCTTATTTGATTTTGTTAATCGGTATATACCAATAAGATTGTTTATACGCAATTTAGCAAGAATCGCCCCCTTGTTTGGGGTTACAATTATTGTAATTTACAGATTGTTGATACAGGAAACCGATATGTCTGAAGAAGTGAAATACGAAGACCGTGTACGTGCTGCATACCGTTCTGCTCAAGGCAATGTAGCTCAAGAGTTCTCCCCTCACATTGTTAAAGCATGTGAAGCATCATCAAACGCACGTATGGAGCGCTTAGCAACTGGTCAAACAACATTTGACGAGGAAGAAGCTGCATTGATGAAGAAATGGAATGCACTTAAAAACAAAGCCTAATCATCGCGAATACAACCTAATCTAGCTTACAGCGGATTACCAAACCCAATCACTCATAAGTAGAACAATATGGACGATAAACTTGAGTTTTATTTAGATGCGAAAGACATCTTATCTCAACCTACCAGTTGCCAAGCGCAAGGCGACTATAAAAAGGCACTGGAAAAAGAAATCACGGAACATCGAATAGCGAAAATGGAAATTTCGCCGTTACGTGGCAATTACGATCTCGACCACCTCTCTAAAATCCATGAAAAAATCTTTGAGCATATTTACGATTGGGCTGGAGAAGTGCGTCTGGACGACATTTCTAAACGTGCGATCGACCCGAACGGTAATTATGAAATCGGTCATTTCCTAGATAAAAACCTGATCCCTGATGAACTGAATAATTTCTCACAGGCGGTTAAAGAAAAAGACCACCTGAAAGGTTTGGACAAAGACCAGTTTGTGAAAGAGTTCACTCAGCTTTATGCCAAGTTAAATGAAGCTCACCCTTTTGAAGAGGGTAACGGTCGCGCTGCTAAACTGATGATGAACCAGCTGGCGAATGATGCTGGTTACACCATGGTATATAGCAAGGTCGCCGTATCAGATTGGAACTATGCGTTTAAACGTTCACTGACAGATCAAGAGCTTTATGTCGGTGAAAACTATGAAAACCTAGAACCGATGGAACAAGACCTCTCTTACCTTTTAAAAGTCATGGACAATATCATTGAACCATACGATCTAGTCCTGAAGCTTGAAAATACGGAAGAACAAGAGCAAGAACAGGAAAATGACCAGGATAAATCAAATGATGATGATTCACCGAGTTACGGATAATTAGATTAATCTGTATACGATGGCTTTTAATTGATTAAAAGATTCTTGAAAAAAGAATCTTTTTTTTTTGAGAAAAATTTATAATGAAGTGACTCAGATTAAAATAAAACCTTAGGAAAATATTGTCCGAAACTTGGAGATGAATAATGAATAACGCAGCACATCAATTTGCAAATAAAGTGGTCGCTCAATACCAATTTACAAACGGAAGTGATTCAAGTCTGAATCATTTAATTATCGGCAACAGCACCGCAGAAATTATCGACACCTTAATTTATATGCTTTTCTCAAGCCATGCTGAAACCTATGACGATGGCGTTGTTTGGTTTAAATCAGTGGACGCAATTAATGTTGAGAAGTCTTACATTACTTACAACAGTCGTGAAAACTGCATTTTTGCTTATTTTGTGTTTGATAAAAATCCATTAATGCTGAAAACAACCACATTGCATATTGATAATGTTTGTTACTTTGGATGTGAAAGCGACACCACCAATAAAACCATCGAATTTTTAGAAAAATTCAAAGTTCGTGTATCCCTTGCTAAAGAGTGCCACAAGTTCAAATTCAATACTGAGCATCATGAAACCTTGATGCATGAAACCATCAAAACCTTAAAAACTATCTATGAAGAACATAACGACATGGATGCCGAAAAGTTATCTCAACACCATGACACAACTCATTTAGTTAACACATTTCTTGCTTAACCGTACACCATACAATAAACAAAACCCGAAAAAGGATATAACAATGCTATTAGGCGCTTTAAAACAATCTCTAAGCTCAGTCATCGACATGAACCGCTACACCGCCCTTTGCTCACATGTGGAGGGTGAAAACTTGCCGTTATGCGCTCAATTTCGTGTACTTAAATATATCTTTGGTGAGCATGGTCTAAGCGCACTTAAAAATTACAAAGAAGTTGAACACATTGACGAAGCCTTTTTGAAAAAACACTTCCTACGCATGATGAACTATGACTTTGAAGCAGTCATATACCTTGCTATGGTCGGCATGCGCGAACTTATCTTAGAAGCTGATGCTTTTGACCATGACGGCGAACAAAACGCCCAAAATGAGCTTAAACAAGCATTCCAATACGTTTCAGAAAATGACGTTCGTAATTTTGCTTATGTCACTCACATGGGCTATTCAGAAAAGTATTTCAACTGGAATATCATTCGCCACCAGTCTAAAGATGAAGCGGATAATCCCCTCACCTTTTGGTTATTTAAGAATGCAATGTATTCACTATTTTTCAACTTAGCCAATCGGAAATAATGCCCCAACTCATTAAGAGTATTTAAGTCCGAACTTAAGTACTCTTTTTTTTGCATTAGAAAAATAGACCGGTATATACGCCGTCTAAGCATGGCTTAAAACGTATACGATGATTTTAATTGATTAAAAATATTTCAAATATCCATTACGTGTTTTAGGTCGGTTAATCAATTCCAATAAAGTTATTCATTAGTATTTTTTAAATAAAATGGCTCTATCGAAAGCAATTGCTTAAAACTTGGAGTCCTGTAATGAATCAACTTGATAAGCTAAATCATTTAAAAAATATCATCAAGCAAGTACCACATGAGCGTTTTGATCTGGATTTATGGCGCACGATCCCTGGTACCGACAATATGACTTTTGCTCAACTTATAAATAGTGATGCTAATTGTTGCGTCATAGGTTGGGCGACAGCTGATGAAACATTTAAAAGACTTAACTTCATGATGTTAGACGGCGTTCCCCTTTATGCACCATTCCGTGCGAATACTGGTGAACCATTCACTTATGAAGAACTCAAAACAAATGTTGTTTATCGCGGTTCTGAAGCAGTACGTGAGTTTTTTGGACTCAATTATGAAGATGTCGATCATATTATTTTTGAGAGCAACTACGCTTTTGAAGACCCAATCAAAGACGAGATTATTGATCATATCAACCATGTTATTGATCGTGTAAACATCCGTCCACAAGACCTTGACCATTTGTTATCTAGCTCAATTGTTGCACTGGATAAAGAAGTCCGTGAGTTCACTTTAAATGATGATGAAGTCCGTGAAATATCTGTTGTGGTTGATTGCTTCAATAAGTTTTTCCCCGATGGTGCTTATCTTGAGTTTATTGCTACGGTCAACGTACCAGGTGATTGTGATCCACTGGAATACATCGCCAGCAATTACAACATTAAAGAGCCATTAGCTTTCGTTCCTAAGCCAAATGAAGCATTAGAAGAATATCTGGAAACATACCCGATCGAATATCTCATGCATAACTGGCAAGAGGATTTCATTTCGCCGTATGACGAAATCATTAATCAACGTTTAACGCACATCGCATTGCAAAATTTAAATAACGCAAAAGCAGTTCAATAAGGAAACCTACCCATGACAATTGAAAATCCGCAACTCGTCAGTGCCATCAACGAACTTGGCTTTTACTTGCCACAGCAAGTACAACAGATACCGAACACCACAGAAGCCGGGTTTCGTGTGTATGTGATCGATACAGCAAAACATACCAACATCGAGGCACTAATTAGTGCTATTGAGAATGTCAGTATCACTTCACAGCCCTTTTATTTTCAAGATGATTACGACATGGGCGTGTTTTTTGAGGGATTTAGTTTCTTCTTGCCTATGCTCATTACACAAGACAGTGATGCACCTTTACCACTGTTCTTAATTCAACTGGATTTGTAAGTCCAACAGCGGTACGTGCGCCAGTATGTACCGCTACCCCTTTTGGCACACCGCCTAAAACTTGGAGCAGATATGAACAAAGCAACGACCGTTGAGCGTTTAGAAAAGCTGATTGAGCTAGTGATCGAGGTCATTCCTGATGAAAGCTTTGATTTCGACATTTGGCGTGATTATGACGCAAGCCATACAGAACAACACACCGATTTCTTTTCAGGTTTCACCACTGAAGAATTGTTAGATAAAAATATTGTAGGATGCCTGATTGGTTGGGCTACGTCTGTCGAGTATTTCCAAAATCTAGGTTTCAATTTTCATGGTTCTGTTGGGCCAATCTTCATGTATGAAAAAATACTCAGCAATGAAGAGCTAAAAGATGCGCCTGTTGTCACTGTACCAGTCGTTTACCAGTGGAAAGCAGTACGTGAGTTTTTTGGCATCACTCAGGAAGATGCTTTGGTGATGTTTAGCTATGACAATTACGACCAGGCCAAAATTGATAAGGACACAATGATTCGATTTATTGAACGCATCATCCAAAAATATAAGTAACCACCGAAACGGCGCAATGCCGTTTTGCTAGACGTTATAACCGCTTACGATGATTTTAATTGGTTAAAATATTTTCAATATTTTTAAATTTTGAGAAAAGTTTTTCCCCTGGTACACCCCTCTATACTTAATCCATAGCAAGCAAGGCACAAAGCCTTAAATCTGGAGTAAGTCGAATGAATACAGCGCATAAGTACGATGATCAAGTCATCATCCCAACAATAGCCGGGCAACTGGAGTTGCTGTCTGGTACCGATCTAAACAAAGAACTGGCTGAGCATGTTTTTCATGAAGCACCAGACATCGATCTAAGTATCTATGACATTTTTATTGTCTGCTTAAGTGGCGGTAAGGATTCGATTGCAGCGTATTTGCGCTTACTGGAGGCTGGAGTAGATAAAAGCAAAATTGAGCTTTGGCACCACAAAATTGATGAAGAAAACCAGCCGTTCATGGATTGGGTGTTCATGGAAAACTATACCAAAGCATTCGCTCAGGCATTCGACACACCATTGTACTTCAGTTGGCTCGAGGGCGGTTTCCTTGGCGAAATGCTCAAAGAAAACAGCTACTCAAAACCCCACTTCGTAGAAACACCAGAGGGCTTAATTAAGCTTGAACGCGACAACAACCCCAGTAAACCAGGCACACGCTTGAAGTTCCCACAACAAGCAGCCAGCCTCATGACGCGCTGGTGTTCTTCAGCGTTAAAGATCGATGTCGGACGCAGAGCATTGAACAACCAAGAACGCTTTGACGGCAAGAACATTTGTTTTATCACTGGTGAACGCCGTGAAGAGTCACCAAACCGCAGTAAGTACAACCAGCTAGAACCGCACCCATGCGACCGTAGAAGCGGTAAGAAAGCAAGACGCGTTGACTGGTGGAAGAACGTGCTTCACTTCACTGAAGAGCAAGTATGGGCGTTACTGGAGAAGTACAAGGTTACGCCACCAGTGCCATATCGCTTAGGTTGGGGCCGTAGCTCATGCATGACCTGTATCTTCAACAGTCCTAAAATCTGGTCAACCATCAGCACCTACTACCCTGAACGCGCTCAGCTGATCGCTGGTTATGAACAAAAGTTTGACTGTACGATCAGTCGCTCAAAGCTCGATGTCGTCAGTCTGAGCAATGGCATTGAGCCATTCGACATTCAGGATATGGAAGCACTGGTACAGTCCAAAATTGAAAGTTATTACCTACCAGTGTTCACGGATAACTGGACGGTTCCACCAGGCGCATTCAACAAGGAGGGTTGTGGATCGCTGTAAATTAGGGTGCCATTTGGCACCTTTTTAGGATGAAAACCGCAAGCGATGTTTTTTAATTGATTAAAAATGGTTTGGAATAATTTTGTTTTTGAATAAGTTTTTGACACCACCTGTCAGCATAAAATGATTTTAAACCAATCAATATGAGATGATAGACTTCCTTCATAAATCATTTTTCAATCAATTTAATAGTTTATCTTTCACCCAATCTAAATTGTATATGCCAGCAAGTAAATTAAACCGCAGGTTTAATCGTTTACGACGATTTCTATATACACAAGATAAAATCTTAAAACATTTCATCCTTCCAAATACATGCTCTACTTGAATTCGTCTACGACCAATCTCTTTATTTAACTTTTTTAATTCAGAATCTAGTTTTTCAGTTTTCTTTGCTTTAGATGGCATGAGGCATCCAAAACCCAATTTCTTTATCCCTAAATACCCCTTATCAACGATAAAAAAGGGCTTAAATTTTAATTTCCTCATGCTTTTTTTAAATATTTTAAAATCATGCATGCTTCCATGACTTCCACATACACTCAGTATTTCACCTGTTGTATAGTGCATAGATAGCTGAAATTTAAAGGTATGTCGCTTTTTTTTACCGCTATACCATTTCTTCTGTTTTTTTTTGGACGTTGAACTAATATTTCAGTTGCATCAATCACAACAACTTCCCAATCCACTTCATCTCGATTAGGAAGTTGTTTTGGCAAGTTAAATTTTCCAGAACGGATTAAGGTATCTTCAATAACACGTGTGATACGAATTGCACTCGTTTCAGATACACCGTAACTCATACCAAGATGGAAAAATGTTCGATATTCTCTCCAATATTCTATACATAAGAGCAAACGATCTTCCAACGGTAATTTATGCGGTCGTCCTTTACCAATATGACGGGGTAACTGCTTATTTATCTCGGCCAGCATGAGGTTAAATGTAGCCCAACTAACACCGGTAAGCCTACGAAACTTAACGTCTGATAATTTTTGAATATCTTTGAATTTCATCCAAGGATTATCCCTTGAATTAAATAATTTTGCTGATTAATTGTAAGCGTCCGCTGAATCCCATGCCTATTTTTTAATTTGAGTTGGATTTCCAGCGGTGTGGCAGTAATTCTTCTATTTGGGTCACTTTATGTGTCGGCAACCTTTTCAGAA
>NZ_JBQGUZ010000018.1:0-66123 GCF_052078135.1 Acinetobacter lwoffii | reverse complement strand
AGAAGTGAAACCTCTTAGCGCTGATGGTAGTGTGGGATTACCCATGTGAGAGTAAGTCATCGCCAGCTCATTATTCGAAACACCCCCAACTAAGGTTGGGGGTGTTTTTTTTATGCGTGGGATTTTAGTCAAATAAATGTTATTTATGTGCTATTTCGACTGAAACATCACATAAAAATAAAATTGAGAGGCGTATACTGAACCGGTCTATGGAGCGGATATGTCCTCAAATTCATCTTCAAGCCATATTGAATATGGCTGTTCTGCTTTTAAAGCAGTGCTTTTTTCCTTATTCCTTGCTGGCTTTGCCATTTTTTCATCACTGTATTGCGTACAGCCGATGATGCCGATTCTGGCTGATTATTTCCAGGTCAGCCCGACTCAAAGCAGTTTCCCTTTATCTTTTTCTACCATTGCCTTGGCAGTTGGCCTGATTTTTACTGGACTAATATCAGACCGATTCGGTCGTAAGCCGATTATGGTCTGGTCTCTATTTTCAGTCTCAGTATTATTACTATTAAGTGCAATATTGCCGATCTGGTCCGTGTTTCTGACCACACGAGTAATGATTGGATTGACAGTCAGTGGTGTCGCAGCAGTCGCGATGACTTATATCGGGGAAGAAATTGCAGAAAAAGATATCGGTTTTGCCATGGGCTTATATATTTCTGGCACAGCGATAGGTGGTATGGGAGGGCGTTTAATTGCCGGAGTTTTAGTTGATTTTATCTCTTGGCAATCTGCTACTTTGATGATTGGTATTTTAAATCTCAGTATTGCAGGCTTATTTTATTACCTCTTACCCGCTTCGCAACATTTTAAAGCCTATCCAATCAAGCTGAATCGTTTTAAAAACTCATTTAGACAGAATCTTGCTGATCCGAAACTTCGGGTTTTATTCCTGCAAGGTTTTATCTTGATGGGCTGCTTTGTCTCGGTATTTAATTATCTGAGTTATCGCTTGATCCAAGCGCCATTTGAGCTATCTCATGTCTGGATTGGTGTGATTTCGATTACTTATTTGGCCGGCATTTATAGTTCCCCTCGAGCAGCACATTGGGGGCGGCATTACGGAAAATTTAGAATATTGGCAGCCATGATCCTGATGATGCTTGTGGGCTTGTCGCTGATGCTGATCAATCAGTTGGTTGTTGTTTTTACCGGATTGCTGATTTTTACTTTTTCTTTCTTCGCTGCCCATTCTACCGCCAGTAGCTGGGTGTCGATCCAGTCGTTACAGTATCGGGCAGTCGGTTCGTCGCTGTATTTATTTTGCTATTACTTGGGGTCAAGTGTGTTGGGGAGCTCAAGCGGATTGGTGTGGGAAAATTATGGCTGGATAGGATTAACTGTGTTTATTGCCGCGTTATTACTGACGGGTTTGTCATTCAGTTTAAAACTCCGTTCTAATTAGAGACTCTGTCCAGTCTTTCAACCTAATAAATAAGATCAATTTCTTTTTTGATATATTTAAACTTTAGATTCAAATGACAAAGAGAGCGTGATTCAGTTAGTCTCTGATTTTGTATAAATTATAATCAAGCAAGCTAGACCTAATTCGTGGTAAAATAATCGGCTTTCATCTTTGATCTTATTTTTAGATCTCCTATCATCTGCCAGCCGAGAATTGCTAGCCATGTCTACTGCTTATACCATGCAGACTGCGCCAAAAGCGTTGTTTGATTACGACAAATATTGGGCGTCTTGTTTTGACCCTGCGCCATTTTTGCCGATGTCACGCGAGGAAATGGATCAACTCGGCTGGGACAGCTGTGATTTTATTTTAGTTTGTGGTGATGCTTATATCGATCATCCGTCTTTCTGTTCAGGCATTATTGGTCGTACGCTAGAAGCACAAGGCTTCCGTGTCGGCATTATTGCACAGCCAGACTGGACCAGCGTGGATGCGTTCCGCGTTTTGGGTAAACCGAATATTGCTTGGGGTGTAACAGCAGGGAATATGGATTCTATGATCAACCGTTATACGGCTGACCGTAAAATCCGTTCTGATGATGCCTATTCACCAGACAATCAGCCAAACAAACGTCCAGACCGTGCGGCAACCGTGTATTGCCAGCGTGTCCGTGAAGCTTATCCGGATGTACCGGTATTATTGGGCGGTATTGAAGCATCCTTACGTCGTATTGCGCATTATGATTACTGGTCAGACAAAGTCCGTCGTTCAGTATTGATGGATTCAAAAGCCGATCTTTTGATGTACGGTAATGGCGAACGCTCAATCACTGAAATTATGCATCGTCTGGCACGTGGCGAGAAAATTCACGAGATTACTGATGTTCGCGGTACTGCGTTCATTGTGAATAAACACAACCGTGCCTCTAAAGCCAAATTTGTTGAAATTGCATCGAATGATGTCGATGCCATTGGCCGTGTTGATCCAATTATTAATCCGTATGTCATGACTGAAGATATCGATGGTTGTGAGATTGAACAAGGGAAGGATTCTAGCCAGTATCAAGGTTTCCAAAAAGAACATGTCGCCAATCCGATTGTGCGAGCAGGGGATGACCTAGATCCTGATACGCAAATTGTGCAACTGCAACCGGCTTCTAAAGCGATTAAACATAAGTTACCGCCGCGTGAATTGGCCGTAATCCGTTTGCCTGCTTTTGAAGAAGTTGCTGCAGATCCAGTGCTTTATGCACATACCAACCGTATTCTGCATCTGGAAACCAATCCGGGAAATGCGCGTGCTATGGTACAAAAGCATGGTGAACGTGATGTCTGGTTGAATGCACCGCCAATTCCGTTGACTACCGAAGAAATGGATTACGTGTTTGACCTGCCTTATGCACGTCTGCCGCACCCTGCTTATGGCAATGCTCGTTTCCCTGCGTTTGACATGATCAAATTCTCTGTGAACATCATGCGTGGCTGTTTCGGTGGCTGTACTTTCTGTTCGATTACGGAACATGAAGGTCGTATTATTCAGAACCGTTCTGAAGAATCGATTCTGCGTGAAGTGGAAAAAATCCGTGATACGGCTCCAGGCTTTACTGGCATTATCTCGGACCTGGGTGGCCCAACAGCCAATATGTACCGTCTGGCATGTAAAGATCCTGAGATTGAAAAGAACTGTCGTAAACCGTCATGTGTATTCCCGGGCGTGTGCCAAAACCTGCATACCGACCATGCGCCATTGACGCAGTTATATCGTAAAGCACGTTCTTTACCAGGCATTAAAAAAATTCTGATTGGTTCAGGCCTACGTTATGACCTTGCGGTTTTAAACCCTGAATATGTCAAAGAACTTGTCACCCATCATGTCGGTGGTTACTTAAAAATTGCGCCTGAACATACCGAGAAAGGTCCACTCAATAAAATGATGAAGCCGGGTATTGGTACCTATGACCGCTTCAAGCAAATGTTTGATCGTTACAGTAAAGAAGCCGGTAAGGAACAATACTTGATTCCTTACTTCATCGCGGCGCATCCGGGCACCACCGATTACGACATGATGAATCTGGCGATTTGGTTGAAGAAGAATGGTTTCCGTGCCGATCAGGTACAGACCTTCTATCCATCACCGATGGCGACTGCAACTACTATGTATTACACGGGTAAAAACCCGCTGGCGAAAGTGGCGCGTTATACTGAAAATGTTGACATTGTGAAAGGTGAGAAGCGTCGTCGTTTGCACAAAGCTTTCTTGCGTTATCATGATTCAAACAACTGGCCTTTACTGCGTGAAGCCCTGAAAGAAATGGGTCGTCAGGATTTGATTGGTAATTCGAAACAGCATTTAATTCCGACTTATCAGCCTGTAGGCAGTGCAGACGGTCAGTATCAATCGGCGCGTAAGAAGAATTCGACGGTTGCCGGTGATTCGCAAAAACGTACCGGTGAGCAAGGGAATCGTAGCAAGGCTGCACAAGCTCAGTCACGTCCTTCAAATACCAAGAAACGTCCTGAGCGTGGTCAAATTCTGACCCAGCACACTGGTTTACCACCACGTGAAACGGGTGATGCCAAAAAACCGTTTGATGGGCCAAAGCCTAAAGCGAAGCCCAAATCACGTGCATAATTAAGTTAATAAAAAGACACTTCGGTGTCTTTTTTTAGCTCTTGGGTAAAGTAACGTAGCCTGAGCTTGTGCGTTGAAAGTGTAAAAGAATATATTATTTGGACTAAGTTCTTTAAAAAAGTGATATAAAAATAACACTTTGTCGGAATTGTCCTACAGTTGGGCAGATATGTATTGCGATCAATTCCATGGATGTTTTAGAGTGCATTATCAGTACTTTAAATCCACTTTCATTGGCATCTAGAGAGATGTCACTTTAGGTAACACAGAATCGAGTTTTGATACCAGTTGTATGGGTATTTAAACAGATTGGTTGTTATATCTATTTAAAATAAAGCGTGGGTTTATACTGCACAACAATAAAACAAAAATGATTATAAGAATGCAAGGATTTAGGCATGACCACCTATATTATGATTGGGAGTTTCCTGCTCTTCTGTGTCGTGCTCATGGCATGGAAAAAGCTCGGAAATAATTCCAAACCACAAGACAGCGCGTTAAAGCAGCGTGCTATCTTTAACCTGAATGAGCAATTGACCTTCACTCGCCTGAGAGAAGTATTACCTGAATACATTATTTTGGCACATGTTTCCTATGATGCCTTAATGACGACTAAATTTAACCGGACTCGACATAAGTACCGTAACCTGACTGCAGATTTTGTAATTCTGGATCAGCAGCACCAGATTCTAGCCGTGGTAGGAGTGGATGATCCCTTAATCTTAAAGCGTCCCCAGCAGACGGGTTTTCAGGATGCATTACTAACCATGGCCGGTTATCGGGTGATTCGTTACGATGATGTGCCGGAATATTATCAGTTGCGCCAGGACTTCTTGCAGGAGCAAGCGCAAATGCAGAAAATGCCCAAATATACAGTTAGCAATGATCTGAAAAAATATTATTTATATTCGGATTTAGAGCGCAGTAAAATCAAAGCTGTGGGCTAAAACAAAAAAGCATGCCAGAAGCATGCTTTTTTTATGAGTACCGATCTTGAAACATTATTCCGGTTTAACCGCCACGACAGTCAGTTCGACCAATACCCGTGGATCATAGAGTTTTGCTTCTACACAGGTACGAGGCAGCGCTTCGATATCAGCGACCCAGGCATCCCAGACTTCATTGAAGGCTGCATAATCTTTTTCAATGTCTTTCAAATAGATGGTTACCGACATGATGTGACTTTTGTCTGTGCCGGCATCTGCCAGAAACTGGTCAATAATATCTAAAGTCTGTTGGGTTTGCCCTTTAATATCCAGTTCAACATCTGTGGCCAGCTGGCCGGCAAGATGCACCAGATTACCGGCAATGGCAATTTCCGAAAAGCGTTTCGATACGTGTAAACGTTCAACTGTCATGTTGTTCATCCTGAGTTTTGGGCATCAGGGCTGCGACCAATGCAGTCAGCAGACAACCCACCGCCAGATAGATGGCTACATAATGCCATGAACCATCTGCCCAAATCACCAGTGCCGCTGCAATAAATGGGGTAAAACCACCACCAATGATACTCGCCACCTGATAGCCAACTCCGGCACCGCTGTAGCGGTATTCGGTGCCAAACAATGAGGTGAAAATCGGCTGATGGACACTGACCACCATATCATGGGCAACGTTCGCCAGTAAAATTGCCCCCATAATGATCATCCAGGTGTTTTGTGCATCGAGCGCCATAAAAAATGGAAAGGCTGAAAGCGCACCAATCAAACCGCCCCAGACACACATTTTCTGATGATTGAATTTATCCGCCAGCCAAGCAAAAAATGGAATACTGAAACAGCTAATTACCCCGACCATCAGCGTGATATTCAGGAAGAACTGTTTGTCCATGCCTAGGTTGCTGGTGGAATAGTTCAGGGCAAAGTTGGTGACCAGATACATGGTCAGTAATTCAGTCAGACGTAAGGCAATGATATAGAAGAAAGCTTTTGGATGTTTGCTGATGGCTTGCAAGATTGGCAGCTTTTCTGGATGATGGTCTGCTTTGACCACCTTTTCTACAAATTCCTGAGATTCATCCTGATCACGGCGAATCCACATCGCCACAGCTAACAGTACGATGCTGGCCAGAAAGGGAATACGCCATGCCCACTCGGCAAAGGCTTCTTCACCCAGTGTCGCAATAATAATCGACACTGCACCGGTCGCCAGGACCAGACCGACGCCATAACCGACCTGAACCCCACTGCTATAAAAGGCTTTTTTTCCTTTTGGCGCATTTTCTACGGCCATCAGAGCTGCGCCGCCCCATTCACCACCGACAGCAAAGCCTTGCAAGGCTCGACAAAACACCAACAGCACCGGAGCCCACCAGCCAATTGCCTCGAAATTTGGCAGTAGACCAATCCCGACCGTGGAAATTCCCATCAGGATTACCGTGAGTACCAGCATTTTTTTACGGCCGAGCTTGTCACCAAAGTGACCAAATACCACACCGCCTAAAGGACGAAACAGGAAGCCAACCCCAAAGGTGGCTAGTGCCGCCAGGGTGCCCATATTTTCGCCAATGCTGGGGAAAAACTGATCTTTAAAAATTAAGGCTGCAACAATGCCGTAAAGGAGAAAATCATACCAATCGACAACAGCACCAACAAAACTAGATAGCGCAGCTTTACGTGCGCGTTGTTCTTGAACAACAGAAGAATTTACAGAAGACATGCAGGAGGGGATTCCATGAGTTACATCAGAGTTGCCCTGCAATATTCGGATTTGATCGTCACGCTAATCACAGGACAGCATGCTGAAAGTAAAGGTGATTTTCAGCATCTCAGCACATACATGGATAATGCATTGCGCAGATAGAGTACTCTAAAAAATCAAAATGTAAAAACAAAGTTGCCGTATTTTTAAACTAATGCCTAAAACGTGATCAAAAACAGTTTAAAGCAGCAATAACTGGGTTTCAGTCTCGGGGACGCTGAGCTGATATACGCCAACACCGATCAGCCGGAATTGCATCTGCGGGGCAATATGCAGATCGTCGAGCAGTAAGTCCAAGGCTTGGGCTAATTCCTGTGGGCTACGCAGCACCTGTTTAAAACTTTTACTGTGTTGCATCACTTGAAAATTCTTGAGTTTTAATTTGACCGTAACGCCGCGAGCCGAAAGCTGTTTCTTTTGCAGGCTTTGCCATACTTGTCCAAGTAAACGTTCCCAATAGGGGCGACATTGATTTAGATGAAGGTCATCATCAAAAGTGGTTTCTTTGGAAATTTGCTGGCGCTCCCGTTCCACCTCAACCGGTCGTTCATCAATGCCTTGAGCATACAAAAATAGCCGCCGTCCATATTTGCCAAAATGCTGAATCAGTAAGGCTTCATCAATCTGTTGTAAATCGCCTAAAGTTTCTAGATTCAGGCTTTTCAGTTTTTCCTGAGTGACTTTACCGACGCCGGGAATTTTTTTCAGGGGCAGATCCTGGATAAAACGCTGTACCTGCGAAGGTTTAATCACACAGATCCCATTCGGTTTGTGCCAGTCCGAAGCAATTTTAGCGAGAAACTTGTTGGGCGCTACACCAGCAGAAGCGGTTAATCCGGTGGCTTGAAAAATATCCTCGCGAATCCGTATGGCGACTTCGGTAGCACTTGGAATCTGTTGTAAGTTTTCCGTGACATCCAGAAAGGCTTCATCTAGAGACAGTGGTTCAATCAGGGATGTATATTGCTGGAAGATCTGATGAATCTGTGCAGATACCTGCCGGTATTTGGCAAAGTCTGGCTCAATCACGATGACCTCAGGACACAGTTTGCGCGCCTGCCCCATGGACATGGCAGAACGCAGGCCATAAACCCGTGCCGGATAGGAGGCAGCCGCGACCACCGCCCGAGGATGATGCGAGGCTATCACCACAGGTAAGTGTTTCAATTCTGGACGTTCACGCAGCTCTACCGAGGCATAAAACGCATCCATATCGATATGAATAATTTTGCGCATGTTCGCTATCTTAAGGGGCTTTAATCGGATTGGGAAGCGACGGTTGCGTTGAGTAAATAGGGCTGCGGTCCGCTGAGAAGAACGACTTTTGTTCCTTGTGCCTCGGCGGCCTGAATCAGAAGATTCAAACTTTTTGGAGTGTCATCGGCAAGGCGGGGTAGAAATTGCAGTGGCTGCTTTAAAGGCTGAAAAAAATGATCCCAATGCACTGGAATCACTACTTTGGGCTTGAGCATGTTCAGGGTTTCAGTCAGATATTGCTGCTGATAGTCACTGGATTGTCTGGAGAGCTGGGCAATACCTAAAAATAAAGTATCGACCTGTAGGTTTTTAAATTGATCCGGGATAAATCCGGTACTGGCCTTGACCAGAATTTTATGTCCCGCATGCTCAATCAGGTAATCGAAACTGCCACCTTCCTTAAATTCGGAAAATTTAGCCGGAAGAGTTAAAGGCTGCAGCATTTCTTCGCCTAAATCATCATTTACCGCTGTGGGCGGGGTATGTTGTGAGGGAATGGCAGTGATCTGGAAATTTCCCCATTGCTGTACTTGCCCAGGCTTAACCGGCTGTAATTGCTGTGGAGTAACTTTAGGGTTTGCCCTAGCGATATTCAGGGTGCTAGGCGAACCGACGAGAGCAGTTTTGGGAAGCATTTCCAGTAAGGCCGGTACATCCAGAACATGGTCATAATGCGAGTGAGTGACCAGAATGGTTTGGGTCCGGCTTAATTCATGGTGTTGCACCAGTTGTTCAAGGAGTAGCCTGTCACTTTGAATAGGGCGGCTAAGTACTTGCCACAAAGATGGCCGGCTAAAGAAACCATCGATCAGGATCTGGTCGTGGCCATCATCGAGTAACAGGGTGGACACACCAAAAAATTTAACGGTGAGACCTTGAACGGATGTGCCGGTTTTTGGCTGCCACGCTTGAAAGTCACTAACTTTGCCCGAAGCTTGCAACAGATAAGCCAGTGTACCTGCGATGAGCAGGAGAAGAATTAGCAGACCGAGTAAAACGCCTTTTATCCATTTCAATCTTTTTATTTCCTTGTTGTTTTTATAAAGAATTTTTTTCAGGCGATCAGCTTTATTTTGTTTGATTCTCAGATGAAGGTACTACAATCGCATTCTTCTTGAGAAAATCCAGCCATTGCTGTTCTGAGCCATAAAATACATTCAGGTCTACCGGTGTGGTAATGCCGGGAATTTTCCCCTGACTGGTATGTTGCCAAAACGTCCATTTAGGCTGGTTTTTTAGATCAGGCAGACCCTTGTATTCACGTACCCAGAGCGGTACGTCGGGAAAATGTCCTGTCAGTACAATATTATAAAAAGCTTTAGAAATATAGAAAATCGGCTGTTTGCCATAATGCTTTTTCAGGACATCGTGCATGATCTGGATTTCGCTTAAAAGCTGCTCTTTAGAATAGGTATTGATACATTTGCTGTCATATTCCAGATCAATCACTGGCGGTAAGGCATCCGGTTTATTGGGAACAGCGTCAATAAAGTTCTGTGCCTGAATGCTGCCATCGCGGCAGAGGCGGTAGAAATGATAGGCACCGACCAAAAAGCCATGTTCACGCGCTTTCAACCAATTTTCCTGAAATTTGGTATCTTTGAAGTCGCCGCCTTCAGTGGCTTTCAGATAAACAAAACGGTATTTTTCAGGCGAAATCTGCTGCCACTGAATTTCTTTCTGATGGTGCGATACATCAAAACCCTGGATTGGATAATCGGCAGCATGGGCAGAGGGTGCTTTCATTAGGCATAGATAAACTATGGCGATCGTGATCACGGTGATCAGCACGCCAAGCCCAATCAAGAGCGATTTATTAACTCTGTTCGGAGCCTGATTTTTTTGCATCTTCAGTCCTTGCCTATATGTGATTTAGCCTAAAACTTACAATCAGCCCAAAGTGAATATAGCGCATCAAACCGGGGTATTTTTAGGAATATGCCAGAAAATATAGGCCGCAATAATATTGATACAGCCTAAACAGATCAGTGATACATGAAAAGCAGCCACCAGATTGTCAGCGCCGTAATAAGCACTCAGCATGTTCACCAGTGTTCCTGCCAGTGCCACCCCGATACTCATTGACAGCATCATGATCATCGACAGGAAACTGTTGCCGCTACTGGCATCCTGCTGGCTTAAGTCCTTTAAGGTCAGGGTATTCATCGACACGAATTGCAGTGAATTTAAAATGCCGAAGATAAAGAAATGAATCGCACGGAGCCAGATTGGGGTTTCCGCCGTGGTCAGGGCAAAACTGGCAATACACAGACCCACCAGCAAAGTATTGACCAGCAAGACCCGACGGTAGCCAAAACGCTGAATGATGTTGCGGATAATCGGTTTGGAGGCCAGCGAACCAAGCACAGTCGGAATCATCAATAAACCAGTAATAAAAGGTTCGAAACCGAAAGCCACCTGCAACATCAGCGGCAGTAAAAACGGAATCGAGTTACCGCCGAGACGGGCAAAGAAATTACCCAAAATACCAATCGCATAAATTTTATTTTTAAACAGCCGGCTGCGAAACAGAGCATTGCTATGCGTATGCGAATGATAGGCATAAACCAGGGTGGCCAATAAACCGGCTAGAATCAGGCTCAGGCTCCACCACAGCGAGTTTTGTGGACTGGCAAAATTTTCAATTCCCAGACAGAGGCCCACCATGGCCACGACCAGCAAGATAAAGCCCCAATAATCAAAGCGAGCGACTGTAGGTTCAAGTACATTCGGCATGGCCTTAAAGGTAATCAGTGCGCCCAGCAAGCCAATCGGCAAATTGATCAGGAAAATCCAATGCCAGGACAGATATTCGACCATCCAGCCACCTAGGGTCGGCCCAATTAAAGGACCAATCAGGCCGGCCAGACTCATCAGGCTCATAGCGGCCAGAAACTGGGTACGGGGAATGATCTTTAGCATGGCCAGCCGGCCTACCGGCAGCAATAATGCACCACCTATCCCTTGAAAGATCCGGTACACCAATAATTCATTCAGGCTACTTGACCAGGCACAGCCCAAAGAGGCCAAAGAGAAAATAATAATTGCAGCAAAATAGGTATTTCTGACCCCGAACCGGTCTGCCAGCCAGCCACTTAAAGGAATGCAGGCTGCCACAGACAGCACATAAGCCACAACCACACTATGCATGCGTAGCGGATCTTCCTGCAAATTTTGGGCAATTGCAGGTAGGGCGGTATTAATAATGGTGGTATCCAGCCCCTGCATGAAAAAGCCAATCGAGACCAACAAGACCAGCAGTCTGAACTCGGGATCTAAGGCTTGATGCGTAGGCGTGGCATTCATAATTCTGGAAAACTGAAAATTTTGAATAGTTTAAAGGAATCAGTCGAGTCTGTCGTATATAAAGCGTGTCAACTTTTATAGCAGTGTTGTGTCAAGTAACTGCAACCGATCTGTCATGGCACTGCAATGCTCTGGTTATAAATTGGTCACGAATTCTTCATGATAGATCAACAAAAAATGAAATTAAAATTAAAGTCATTGATAGTGGCCATGCTGGCGGTGGGGATGGTGGCATGTGGAAGTGAGAATGAAAATGAAACACCGGTTCCAATCGTCGAGGCTACACCGAACTCGATCGAGTTAAGCAAATTAGCTGCTTATGAATCGGGTATGTTTGCGCAAAGTGCAGCAGAAATTCCGGCCTTTGATGCCGAGAGTCAACGCCTATTCGTGGTCAATGCCAAAGAAGGCGTATTGGATGTACTGGATTTAAGTCGACCTGATCAGCCGAAAAAAATAACATCTATTATGGTCGATGACATTGCGCCAGAGGCTGAGGTCAACAGTGTCGCAGTACATAATGGCATTGTCGCCATTGCGATTCAGGCTGCTGTAAAAACCGATCCTGGCTATGTGGCCTTATATCAGGCCAAAGACCTGAGCAAGCTGGCCCACGCACAGGTGGGCGCCTTGCCGGACATGCTGACTTTCACACCAGATGGTCAAAGCTTGTTGGTGGCCAATGAAGGCGAGCCTTCTGATGATTATCAGGTTGACCCTGAAGGTTCAGTGTCTGTCATTAGTCTGGCCAATTTAAAAGCCCCGATCGTTCGTACAGCAGACTTTAAGGCCTTGAATGGACGGGAAGCAGCATTGCGTGAACAGGACGTCCGCATTTTCGGACCAAAGGCCAGCGCAGCTCAGGATTTTGAACCTGAGTACATCACTGTTTCGAAAGATGGAAAAACCGCCTGGGTTGCCTTACAGGAAAATAATGCCTTGGCCAAAATTGATGTGGCTTCTGCCAAGGTACTCGCTGTTTATCCATTTGGCTTCAAAGATTATGGCATAAATGGTCATGGCATGGATATCAGCGATGCGGATGGTGTCGACGGTAAAGGCAAAATCAATATTCAAACTTGGGCGAATGTCCGTGGCTTATATATGCCAGATGCGATTGCAAGTTTCGAGGTCGCGGGCAAAACCTATATTGTGTCTGCCAATGAAGGCGATGCCCGTGCCTGGGGTGAAAACAATCCTGCATATTTCAATAATGATACCAGCCAAGGCTTTGTAGAAGAATGGCGGGTGAAACACTTGGTCCATGCCAAAGGTTTTGACCGCCGTCTGGGTGATGATTTGCCAGCACATCTTCGTGCATTGGCCAAAGGTGCAGAACTCAATCCGATTAACTTTGCCTACTGCGGTGCTATTGCAGGGGATGCCAAAGACTGCCGGGAAGATCATCTGCTGGGCCGTTTAAATATTAGTTGGACTGAAGGCTATCAAAAAAATGCCGATGGTACAGCCAAACTGAATGAACGTGGGAATCTGGTCTATGATCATTTATATAGCTTTGGTACCCGCTCGGTCAGTATCTGGGTGGAAAATGATCAGCAGACTGGTTTGGATTTGGTATGGGATTCGGGCGATCAGTTTGAGCAGTATATTGCCAAACAGCATCCTGAGATTTTCAACTTTAATCATGAAGAAGCCGGACTGGATAATCGCAGTGACAATAAAGGGCCGGAACCTGAAGGGGTGACCTTGGGGCAGATTGGCCAAAAAACCTTTGCCTTTATTGGTCTGGAGCGTGTCGGTGGCATCATGGTCTATGATGTGTCTACACCTGCATCACCAATCTTCGTGCAATATATCAATTCACGTGATTTTAAAGCGACCACAGAGCAAATTGAAATCGGACAAGCCGGTGATTTAGGACCGGAAGGTTTGGTATTTATCCCCGCCAAAGACTCCCCGAACAAGAAACCCCTCCTGGTGGTCGGCCATGAAGTCAGTGGCAGTACCACGATTTATCAAGTAAATCTCAAGTAGTCAAAAGCTTTTAAATTCAGGGCACTTCGGTGCTCTTTTTTGTAAGGTGACCGCATATATGACATTTTTGTCATTAAAATGAAATAAAACCGTCATAATCTTGGGCCAACTTTTCAGCAATGCTGAAATCTCCTCGCGTATAGGTTTGTTTTTATGACAATCGAGATTTTGATGGTGATCGGCTTCTGTTTGGCCGCTTACTCTATTGTCGGAAATGATGTACCTCAAACCCTAGGGACATTTATTTCTTCGAATTCACATCGCCCATGGTGGGTGTTGTGGATTTATATCAGCTCAATTTTAATTGTCGTATTGGTCTATGGTTGGTATGCATCTGGGGTGGGTGATGCCTCATACGGTCGTTTAGAAACGATTCCTTTCCCTGAAGGTGGCATTACCTGGCTGTACATTGTGCCGCCAATTCTGCTGTTGATGCTGACCAAATACGGGATTCCAGTCAGTACCACTTTCCTGGTGCTTACGATTTTCTCTCCCGCCAGCTTAGGCTCGATGATGGTCAAATCGATGATGGGCTATGCCGTCGCCTTTATTGTAGCGATTGTCATCTATCGTTTTGTGGTCAAGCAGCTGGCACGGCATTTTGCCAAGACACGTCATCAGGAGCACTCCAAGGTCTGGATGGGCTTGCAGTGGGTTTCTACCGGTTTCCTGTGGAGTCAATGGCTGATTCAGGATCTGGCTAACATCTTCGTGTATGTGCCGCGTCAGGTACCGTTTGAATTCCTGATGTTTGCGATTGCGGTATTCGTAGTGTTGCTGGGCGTGATTCTGTATCAACGTGGTGGGGCCATCCAAAACATTGTCGATACCAAAACCGGTGTGACCGACATTCGTGCTGCGACGATTATCGACTTCCTGTATGCCATTATCCTGTTGATCTTCAAAGAGTGGAGCAATATTCCAATGAGTACCACTTGGGTATTCCTGGGATTACTTGCAGGTCGTGAATTTGCCATGTCGATGATTCTGGATGAAGTCAACAAACATCGTACGTCACGCAATGTCAGTGCAGATGCCATGAAACTGATGTTCGGTCTGGCCATGTCGGTCATTCTGGCAACGACTTTGCCGATGTTTTATGAGTTTGTGACGAATTATGGTCAATAAGTCCTGATATTAAAAATCCAATAAAAAAGCGAGCCAGGTGCTCGCTTTTTTATTGCTTGAGAAGCTTAGACTACAAATCTTTGCGGATGGCCTAAATTGGTTAAAGTCGTATAAATTTCTTCTTCGTGTTCACAAATGATCAGTTTGGCACGATGCTGTGGCGGTAAAAAACCATCTTCAACGGCGCGGTCCAGCTGCGCAATCAAGGCATCATAGAAGCCATTCACGTTATAGAGCATCATCGGTTTCTGGTGCTGGTTTAGCTGACCCCAAGTGGCAATTTCCAGAATTTCCTCAAACGTGCCCAGTCCACCCGGTAATGCCACAAAGGCACAGGCCCGCTCGGCCATCATAGCCTTGCGTTGATGCATGCTGGTCACCACATGTAATTCGGTGAGCTGGTTATGGGCAATTTCATAATCCAGCATAAATTCAGGAATCACCCCTACAGCTTCACCGCCATGCTGGATCATGGCATCCGCGACCTGTCCCATCAAGCCAATACTGGCGCCACCGTAAACCAGCCCGAAACCATGTTCTGCCAGTCCTTGCGAGAGATGAATGGCTTTTTCTAAATAAACCGGTTTGTTGCCTGCACGTGAACCACAATAGAGAGCCACTAGAGGGCGAGTTGTTTTTGGGGAGTTGTCTTTAAAATAATCTGTCATTTGAATTACGCTTTGCATTTATTTTCTTCACCTTATCATTTTTCTTTCTTGTGACTATAGCTTAATTAATAAATATGACAATTCTGTGTGCGGCTACATTTTCACTGCAATAGGGCTCAGCAAAATTCATCGATAAACAGCTATGAAAACAGGTGAATTTCGATTTGATCTTGCTATACTAAAAATTGGTTTCACAACAATAGAACGAAAATGGGTAGTGGTAGTTGGCCGTGTAACTCTATAAATCGCCGTCAAGTAATTGGTATTGTTCAATATCAAAAATATTATGCTGTTTCATTACAGTCTCGGTTCATTCAATGCTGCAGTCCTGAGTTTCAGGAGCCAAGCGTATGATCTTTGAATGGATGTCGGACCCTTCAGCCTGGGTCGGTTTACTCACATTAATTGTTCTTGAGATTGTACTCGGGATCGACAATCTGGTTTTTATTGCCATTTTGGCGGAGAAACTGCCACCCGAACAGCGTAATGCAGCGCGGATTGTGGGCTTAATGCTGGCCTTGGTAATGCGTTTGATCTTGCTGGCCTCGATTGCCTGGGTGGTCACTCTGACTGATCCACTGTTCCATATTTTTGATCATGCTTTCTCAGGTCGAGATCTGATTCTATTGTTTGGTGGGGTGTTCCTGCTGTTTAAAGGCACCATGGAACTGCATGAGCGTCTGGAAGCCAAACCGGTCATCAAAGAAGAAAATCCGGTCCATGCAGTATTCTGGATGGTGATTGTCCAGATCGTGGTGTTGGATGCCGTTTTCTCATTGGACAGTGTGATTACTGCGGTTGGCATGGTCAAAGACCTGTCAGTGATGATGATTGCCGTGATTATTGCCATCGGGATTATGCTCTGGGCCTCCAAAGCCCTGATGGATTTTGTCAACAAGCATCCGACCGTGGTGATTCTGTGTCTGGGCTTTCTGATGATGATCGGTTTCTCGCTGGTGGTAGAAGGCTTTGGTTTCCATATTCCGAAAGGCTATCTATATGCTGCGATTGGTTTCTCGGTCATTGTCGAATTTATCAACCAGACCATGAAACGCAATCAGGAAAAAATGGTGACCACCACCGACATGCGCTACCGTACTGCTTCTGCCGTAATGCGGATGCTGGGTGGTAAACCTGCTCAGGACAATGATTCGTCTGAACCGGAAGATGTTCTGGCCACCCGTGCCTTTGCCGATGAAGTCTTTAATGATGACAATGGCATCTATCATAGTGTCATGGTACAGGGCGTACTGGGTCTGTCTGAACGTCCGGTCAAATCGGTAATGACGCCGCGTCCTGAACTGGAATGGATTGACCTGGACAATGATGCCGACAGTATTAAAGAGCAGTTATTGCAGATGAGCCACTCGCGTCTGATTATCGCCCGGGGTGAACTGGATAATATTGCCGGGGTGGTACTGACCCATAAAGTCCTCAATGAATACATTGAAACGGGGGTGCTGGATTTTGAAAAACATTTACGTGAACCGGTGATTGTGCATGAAAATGCCCAGGTCCTGATGGTGATGGAACAATTGCGTCAGGCTCCATTGCAGATGGCGATTGTCCTGAATGAATATGGTTCGATTGAAGGAATTGCTACCCCAATTGATGTACTAGAGGCAATTGCCGGTGAATTCCCGGATGAAGATGAGCTACAAGCTGCTGCAGAAAGCCTGGAAGATGGCAGCCTGATTCTGGATGGTTCCACCGATATTCGTCATGTTTCCTTGCTGCTGGATCGTGATCTGGTCAATGAAACCGAAGAATATTCGACTTTATCTGGTTATGTATTGTTCCATATGGCACGTTTACCACATAGCGGTGAAAAGTTTGAAGCAGATGGGCATATCTTTGAGGTCGTGACGATGGACGGTCATAAGATCGATAAAGTGCATATCATTCCGCAGCTTCCTGCACAGGACTAGATTCTAGCCAATGTTTGGCCTGTAAAGTTTGCTAAAATAGCCCGCATTGTCGGGCTATTTTTATGGAACTGAAATGTCAGAAGCATGTCCATGTGGACAAGGCGAATATCACAGTTGTTGTCAGCCACTGCATGTAGGGCAAAAGGTCTCAGAGACTGCACAGCAACTCATGCGTTCCCGTTATAGTGCCTTCGCGAAGCATGAAATCGATTACATCAAAACCACCACCGCGCTGGGTCAGCAACAGGCACTGGACCTGCAGGCGATTAGCGATTGGAGCAAAGCCAATCAGTGGTTAAAGCTTGAGATAGTTCAAGCCGATGAAAAATTAGATAAAAATCATGCATTGGTTGAGTTCAAGGCTCATTATCATGATGGTAAGCAGGCACAGATACATCATGAAGTTTCACATTTTGTGAAGCTGGAAGGTCGCTGGTATTTCCTGGATCCGACCACGGATCAGACCCTCGGCATGAAACAGCCCTGTATTTGTGGTTCAGGTAAAAAATTTAAGCAATGTTGTGCCGGATTCTTATAACTTTCACACAGATTTAGCTTAGAATAGCCGCCATCTCAAAGCCTCAGGTGGAAGCAGGGCGATGTTACTGACCGTCATCTATATTATTGCAATTACCGCTGAAGCCATGACCGGGGCACTGTCCGCTGGCCGGCGCAGCATGGACTGGTTTGGCGTGATGATTATTGCCTGTGTTACTGCACTGGGTGGTGGTTCGGTCCGCGATGTTCTGCTTGGACATTATCCCCTGACCTGGGTCAAACATCCCGAATATCTGGTGCTGACCTGTTGCGCAGCCTTCGTCACTATCCTGATTGCCAAATGGATGCGACAGTTACGTAATGTCTTCCTGGTGCTGGATGCCTTGGGCCTGATTGGCTTTACCATTATTGGCTGTCAGATTGCCCTGGAAATGGGACATGGTTTTGTGGTCAGCGCCGTCGCGGGTGTTTTGACCGGTGTGTCTGGCGGGATTTTGCGTGACATTTTATGTAATGACGTGCCGCTGGTGTTCCGCCGTGAACTGTATGCCAGTATTGCCTTTGTTTCAGTGATCTTTTACTGGCTCTGTAGCCACTACGGCTTGTCGCAGGATCTGACCATTTTGTCTACCCTGATTTTTGGTTTTAGCTTACGTCTAATCGCCATCTATTTTGGTCTGGAAATGCCAAAATTCATTTATAAATATGATGATGAGCACTCGGCATCTTCCAAAGACGAATCTTAATTTTTAAATGTATAAAGTGCGGCAATAAAAATAGCCGCATTCAGCTCAATTCGTAGTATAAAAAATATAAAGCAGCCCACCTGTTGAGAAAGCAGCATCTCCCGTTCCACCTGATCAGAGATTTTTGTTATGGATTTAGTTTCTCGCATACAACGCTTACCGATTGGTAGGTTTCACTACACCTTGCTGGTGGTGATTGGACTGGGCTGGATGTTTGATGCGATGGATACCGGATTGATTTCCTTTATCCTGGCAAAAATGGCTGAAGACTGGCAGATGACTGCCGATCAAAAAAGCTGGGTGGTGTCGATCGGTTTTGTCGGCATGGCGATCGGGGCGATTTGTTCAGGTGGCCTGGCAGACCGTTTTGGCCGTAAAACAGTCTTTGCTGCGACCCTGGTCATTTATAGCCTGGCCACTGCAGCTTGTGCTTTTGCACCGGATCTGACCTGGCTGCTGGTATTCCGTTTTATCGTCGGTTTGGGCTTGGGTGGTCAGCTACCCGTGGCCGTAACGCTGGTCAGTGAATATATTCCTGCGCATGTACGTGGCCGTTTTATTGTCTTGCTGGAAAGTTTTTGGGGGCTGGGCTGGCTGGTCGCGGCGCTAGTATCGCGCTTTATCATTCCAGATTTTGGCTGGCAAACCGCTTTCATGATTGGTGGCCTGCCTGCGCTGTATGCCATCGTGATCTGGAAAATGGTGCCGGAATCTATTCCTTTCCTGATTAACCGTGGCCGTATAGAGGAAGCTTCGGCACTGGTGAAAAAGATTGAGCGTCAATGTGGCGTTCAAGTCTATGAAATTTTTGAAGTGAAACCGGTCGCAGAGAAGCAGAATATTTCATTTTCCCAGTTATGGTCGGGTATCTTTGCGCGCCGTACGCTTATGCTCTGGCTGATCTGGTTCGGTATTATCTTTTCCTATTATGGCATCTTTACCTGGTTGCCAAGTTTACTGGTCAAAGAAGGCTATAGCATTGTCCAGTCTTTTGAATATGTGCTGATTATGATTCTGGCGCAGTTGCCCGGTTATCTGGTGGCGGCATGGCTGGTCGAAAAACTCGGTCGTAAGCCGACTTTGGCCGGCTTTATTGGCATGTGCGCGATTTCTGCCTATTTCTTTGGTCAGTCGGGTAGTGTTACTGAAATCGTGATTTGGGGCTGTCTGATGTCCTTCTTTAATCTGGGTGCCTGGGGCGTACTCTATACTTATACGCCGGAACAATATCCGACCAATATCCGTGCCTTTGGTTCAGGCTGGGCCGGGGCTGTTGGCCGGATTGGCGGTATCGCGGCACCTTTTGCTGTAACCCATCTGATGGGTATGCCGAATGGCTTTAGCTATGTCTTTACCATGTTTACGGCAGTTCTGGTCGCTGTCGCGATTGTGATTCTGGTCTTGGGTGAAGAAACCAAAGGCAAGACCCTCGAATCGATGGGCTTATAAAGGGAATGATTTTTTAGTTGCTTAGGGCCTATAAAGTGGATATTTTTAGGCCATAAGACACAAATTGTCGCGCTGAACGATTTGATGCCCTTGTGTCATCTACAGCCACGACTTAGCATAAGAAACATTGATACAAAAACGAATTATTTAGGACTATAGGTTGTTATGACAAGCCTTGCGCATCATGCGACAGAAAACCGCTCCGTAGCAGAATTTACCGAACAAGCTTATCTGAATTACGCCATGTACGTGATTATGGATCGGGCACTTCCTCATATTAGCGATGGCCTGAAACCGGTACAGCGCCGGATTGTCTATGCCATGAGTGAGCTGGGCCTGAAATGGACCAGCAAACCGAAGAAATCGGCACGTACAGTCGGTGACGTACTGGGTAAATATCATCCGCATGGTGACTCGGCCTGTTATGAAGCCATGGTGCTGATGGCACAGCCCTTTAGTTATCGTTACCCGTTTATTGAAGGGCAGGGCAACTGGGGTTCACCAGATGATCCAAAGTCTTTCGCAGCGATGCGTTATACCGAAGCCAAGCTTTCCCAGTACAGTGAACTATTACTGTCTGAACTGGGACAGGGCACCTGTGAATGGCAGGACAACTTTGACGGCTCGATGAAAGAACCGGTGAACTTGCCGGCACGTGTACCGAACATCTTGCTGAATGGCACCACTGGTATTGCTGTCGGTATGGCCACAGACATTCCACCGCATAACCTGCGTGAAGTGGTCAAAGGGACGATTGCGCTAATTCGTAATCCGAACCTGACCGATGAAAAAATCGCAGAATATATTCCTGCGCCAGACTTGCCGACCAAAGCCGAAATTATCACCCCGCCTGCTGAACTGTTAAAAATTCAGACCACAGGTCGTGGCAGTTATCGCATGCGTGCGGTCTATAGCGTCGATAAAAACGAAATTATCATCACCGAACTGCCATATCAGGTCTCAGGCTCCAAAATCATCACCCAGATTGCCGATCAGATGCAGGCCAAAAAACTGCCACTGGTCAGTGATGTACGGGATGAATCGGATCATGCCAATCCAACCCGTTTAGTCATTGTTCTGCGTTCGAATCGTATTGATGCCGAATCGGTGATGAGTCACTTGTTTGCCACCACCGATCTGGAATCCAGTTATCGTGTCAATATGAACATGATTGGTGCCGATGGCCGTCCACAGGTGAAATCAATTCGTCGTATTTTGCTGGAATGGATTGAAATCCGTAAAACCACGGTAACACGCCGTCTGCAATATCATCTGAACAAGATCGAAAAACGCCTACATATTCTCGGCGGTCTGATCATTGCTTATCTGAATATTGACGAAGTGATTCAGATTATTCGTGAAGAAGATCAGCCAAAACCAGTTTTGATGCAGCGTTTTAATATTGACGAGATTCAGGCCGAAGCGATTCTAGAACTAAAATTGCGTCATTTAGCCAAGCTTGAAGAAATGGAAATGCGCCGTGAGCAGGAAGAACTGGAAGCAAAAGCGGCATTAATTCGTGAACAACTGGCCAATCCAGAATCTTTAAAAAGCCTGATCATTTCTGAACTGAAAGACGATGCCAAGAAATTTGGTGATGATCGCCGTTCGCCAATCGTACAACGTGCCGAAGCTGCTGCAATTAATGAAACTGAAATGTTGCCGGCCGATCCGGTAACGGTGGTGTTATCAGAAGCTGGCTGGATTCGCTGTGCCAAAGGTCATGAAGTCGATGCAGAAAATCTGAATTTCCGTGCGGGTGATCAGTACTTGAGTCATGCACAGGGCAAATCCAATCAACGCGTTTATGTATTAGATGACACTGGCCGTAGCTATGCCTTGGCCATCAACACATTGCCATCCGCACGTGGTCTCGGTGAGCCGCTCAGTTCAAAACTGTCTCCTGGCAGTGGGGTGGGTTTTAAACAGGTTCTGGTGGCAGAGGATGAAACTGAAATTCTAGCGGCAAGTAATAAAGGTTATGGTTTTAAAACCCAGGCCAAGCAGCTGGATACCAGTGCCAAAGCGGGGAAAGCTTTCCTGAATTTATCTGAAGGGGCAGAGGTCATGAACCTGCAGCCACTCGATGATGCCACGCATGTTGCACTGCTCAGTTCAGCAGGACGCCTGTTGATTGTCGATTTAGCAGAATTACCTGTATTGAACAAAGGTAAAGGAAATAAATTGATACAACTTGAAGATAGTGATCAAATTTTGTCCATGACAATATTGAAGCTTGATGAAATAATTCAAGTGCTTGCAGGACAACAGCAGTTAAAATTAAAAGGGGATGATTTGCGCAAATATATCGGTAAGCGCGGTGCAAAAGGACAGCTTTTACCACGCGGATATCAAAAAGCAAATAAACTGTTGATTCAAAGATAAGACTAGCATCCATCCTGCGAAATACGTTATATATGAACAACGATTCAACAAGATGGATGCAATATCGCACATATACAAGTCTAAAAATGGCGTGTGATATTGAAAAAAACAGTTGAAATACTAAGGATTATGATTGGAGAGATGGCCATTATGGAAAAAATTTGGTTTGCTGAATACCAAAAAACAGGGATTCCAGAAACAGTAGAATTACCAGCAGAAAATACTTCTCTAGTAGATATTTTTGAGCGTAATTTCCAAAAATTCGGCTCGCGTGATGCCTTTATCTTTATGGATAAGGCAATGACTTTCAATGAACTGGAAGAGGCGAGCCGTAAGTTTGCAACTTATCTACAAAGCTTGGGGTTGGCAAAAGGTTCACGTGTGGCAGTGATGATGCCAAACGTTCTTCAGTATCCGGTTGTGGCACTTGGGGTGTTCCGCGCAGGTTTGGTATTGGTCAACGTGAATCCACTCTACACATCGCGTGAACTTGAGCATCAATTGAATGACTCAGGCGCTGAAGTACTGGTAATTATTGAGAACTTTGCTTCTGTTTATCAAGCGATTATTGGTAAAACACCAGTGAAACATGTCGTGGTCGCTTCTGTCGGTGACATGCTGGGTGCCTTGAAAGGCACACTGGTGAACTTTGTATTGCGTTCTGTACGCAAGCAAATTCCAGCTTGGGATATTCCAGGCCATGTGAGATTTAATGCGGCCTTGTCTAAAGTTAATCCAAGTAACTATAAACGCCCTGAATTGACCCTTAGTGATACTGCAGTTCTTCAGTACACAGGTGGTACCACGGGTGTATCTAAAGGTGCTGAACTGACGCATCGTAATCTGGTTGCGAACATGTTGCAGTGTGACGGTATCTTCCAGAGTAAATTTGGTGCGCAAGATGGCCAGCCAGATGACCGTATTTTCTGTGCTTTGCCGCTTTATCATATCTTTGCTTTCATGGTTTGTGCACTTTACGGTATGTACAAAGGTCAGGCCAACGTTCTGATTCCAAACCCGCGTGATTTACCTGCGGTAATGAAAGAGCTGCGTAAATATCAACCGACTTTCTTCCCGGCAGTGAACACATTGTTCAATGCGCTGGTAAACAATGAAGAGTTTAAGCAACTTGATCATAGCAAATTGAAAATGGCGATGGGTGGCGGTATGGCCGTACTTCCTTCTACTGCAGCAGCATGGAAGAAAGTCACTGGAACCAATATCGTTGAAGGTTATGGCTTGTCTGAAACTTCTCCGGTGGCAACAGCAAATCCACCTGCATCTGAAGAATTCAGTGGCACTATTGGCATTCCATTGCCATTAACTGAAGTGGCTATTCTGGATGATGAAGGCAATGAAGTTCCACTGGGTGAGCAAGGTGAAATTTCAATCCGTGGTCCTCAGGTCATGAAAGGCTATTGGAACCGTCCGGATGAAACTGAAAAAGTCATGGTGAATGGCTTCTTCCGTACCGGTGATATCGGTGTCATGGATTCACGTGGTTATGTGAAAATTGTAGACCGTAAGAAAGACATGATTTTAGTGTCTGGTTTTAACGTCTATCCATCTGAAATTGAAGAAGTTGTAGCAACTCATCCAAAAGTACTGGAAGTGGCTGCGATTGGTGTGCCAGATGAAAAATCGGGTGAAGTGCCAAAACTGTTTGTCGTGAAAAAAGATCCGTCTTTAACCACAGAAGAAGTTTTAGCATTCGCTAAAGAAAACCTGACCGGTTATAAACGTCCACGTTATGTCGAGTTTATGGATGAATTGCCAAAATCAAACGTAGGTAAAATCCTGCGTAAAGATTTACGTAAAACAGCCTAATACCTATAAGAAAAAAAAGCGCCGTCAGGCGCTTTTTTTGATTTGGACTTTTTATTTTTTCATTAACCAGCGATCAAAATAAGGACGACCTACACCAACTACTCCCAAGAAGATAAACATGGTGCCAAACTGGCGAGTAAATCCGGTTTGATTAAAGCTGCCATAACTTAGAATGTTATCGACCAAGCAATACACCAGAATCGCGACCAGCCAGTGCCAGAGAGGCATACGCTTGATACCGACGAAATAAAAGGCAATCCATAAAATGGCAAAGGTGAAGATTGGTGACCAGATATTCATATTGGCACAAATGACAGCCATCAGAAATGCCACAATCGGCAGGACAATTTTTAATACGCGATCCACTTGACGTTGATGCTGGCGTTGTTTCTCGAGGACATCGAACATTTCATTTTGATCAGGCGCGACCATAGTGAATCCTTAACAAGTAATAAAAAGCACTCTATTTAACAAAATTTATTCACGAAATGCCATGCTATGATAGAGATAAAATTTTCATGAGAAAAAACAGATGCACAGCATTAGTGGGGTTATTTATCTCATTTTGGCCGCTTGTCTTTTGCCTTATGTGTTTACATTGATTGCAAAAAAATCAGCAGGCTTCAGCAGCAAAGACAATCAGAACCCACGGGCATTTTTAGAAAAGTCTTCAGGCTTGGCCAGTCGCGCCAATGCTGCCCAGCAGAACAGCTTTGAAAGTTTACCACTCTTTATTGCTGCTATTTTAATGGCGGAATATATGGTGGTGCCGCAAAGTGTAGTGATGACTTTTGGTGTGGCCTATCTAGTTTTTCGTGTGTTGTACGGAATCTGCTATTTGGCCAACTGGGCGACTTTACGCTCCATCGTATGGTTGCTCTCGATGTTATGTCCGGTGGCTTTATTGCTGCTGATCATCAAGTTGGTTTAAGTCATCAAGTCTGTGGACATATTTACAGTTCGATATTTTAAAATCCAAAAAAATCTTTAAAAACCGTTATAATTGTCGCGGTTTTTTAAAAGATATAACTTGTTAAAGAGTGATGCTATGAGCTACAGCAATATCCCAGCGGGTAAAGATGCGCCAAATGATATCTATGTGATCATCGAAATTCCTGCAAATGCAGCACCAATCAAATACGAAATCGATAAAGATTCTGATGCGTTATTTGTAGACCGTTTCATGGGTACAGCAATGTTCTACCCAGCAAACTACGGTTATGTACCAAACACATTATCGCTTGATGGTGACCCATTAGACGTACTGGTTGTAACGCCTCATCCAGTAGAGCCAGGTTCAGTCATTCGTTGTCGTCCTGTCGGTAAATTGAACATGGAAGATGACGGTGGTGTTGATGCGAAACTGGTTGCAGTTCCACATGACAAACTGACTCCAATCTACAAAGATGTTCAGGAATATACTGATCTTCCTCCATTGTTGATTAGCCAGATCGAACATTTCTTCCAGCACTACAAAGATTTAGAGCCAGGAAAATGGGTCAAGCTCAGTGGTTGGGAAGGTGCTGATGTTGCGAAACAAGAAGTTATGAGCTCAATCGAAGCTTATGCAGAAGCAAACAAATAATTGCTTTCTGTGGTCTAGGCTTTAAAATTTTAAAGCCTAGAATAAAAAAAAACCTGCACAATGTGCAGGTTTTTTTATGGCTTGAAATTCGTGTGAATTAGAATAATTTCACAGGAATGTCTAACCAGATACGCCATTCATTAGTGTCACCAATGTAGTTGCCAGCTTGGTAGTTGTCGCTAGCACGTAGGTAAGAGTGACGAACACGTAAGCTACTATCTTTGGCAAAACCAGATTGAACCGTATATTTTACTTGGTTAAAGAACTCACGTTCTTGGCCTTCTTTATCTGAGTTATTTACGTTGATATCCCAACCGTATACAAATGCAGAAGTCCAGTTTAAACCAGGAAGACCGTGGTTCTTGAAGCTGTAATTATATTGCAAGCCAAGCGATTTCTCATCATTACCAACAAAGTCAGATAAGTATGAGTTTGGCATGTAAATAGATTGTGCACCGTCCGCATTGCTACCATAGTCATAGCCGGTATTACCACTATTCTGTTGATAAGCGAGCATTACATTATGTACATCTTTATTATAAGTAGTAGAAACTGCCCAGATAGAGTTTTGACGGTCAGACAAGTCTGTAGTTGTTTCTGAGAAAGTGGACGCATCTTTATCAAATTCAGTATGATAACCACTGAAGTCATGAGTTAAGGTGCTGTCATTAGCCAAGGTATAGCTATAGTTCGCATTAACATAGTGACGATCAAGTTTATCTTTAACATCTACACCATAATAAGATGTATTGAAGGCATCATTAAATTTATATTTCGCACCCCAAACCACAGCACGGTCAAGTTCATTCCCATCAGAATTGATTTGGTCTGAATATTGGTTCTTTGTGAATTTACCAGCAGTCAAAGTCAGGTTATCAATTTCGTTACTTGTAACCAATAAACCTTCGAAATATTCCGGTACTAAACGTGCTGTATTACTTGCTAATACAGGAATATCAAGAACCTGAGTACCATATACAGCAGTTGTGTTAGACACGCGAGCTTTTATATAAGCACCACCACGTGCCCAGTGATCGTAAGTATCACCAATGCCTTTTTTATATTCCCCCTGGTCATTAAAACCAGCTTCACGAGGAATCATCCCATTACCAGCATTATTATTATTACCTAACTTAAATGAAGCATCACCAATAATACCAGCACCAAAGCCTACAGTACCTTGAGTAAAGCCAGAGTCTAGTTTAACAATCGCAGTTTGGGCAAATGAGCTCGTATCATTAACAACTTTGCGTTCACCTGTTTGGTTATCAGTGTAATTGGTTTTATCACGGTGCAAATAGCCAGTCCGGAAAAGTACAGAACCTTCAGCATCTTCTACAAAACCTTTAGACTCGCTTTGCTCACTAGCGAAAGCGGTAGAAACCAAAGCAGCCTGAATCAAAACTGCTAATGTTAATTTTTTTGAATTTTGCATTGGGAAGAGAGCCTTATACAAATTGATCGGAATTTTTTAGGAATTGTATAAGAATTGCTGAAAAAATGTCATTTTTTATTGGATATATTCCACTAAAGTTTAGATTTTTTTAACTCAAATTAAACAATAGCAAGGATTTGAGGTGATTAATTTCTAACCTATCGGTATAAAGTGAGTAAAAACATAATTTTATTGGAAATTATAAATGATATTTCTAAAGTGGTGAAATGAATGTGATCAGCTTATTTATTTTGAAACGGGAGAAAAATATGATCAAAAATTACGCACTATTTTTTAGCACAAATTTTAATCATTACAAAAATGGAATCAAAATGGGGCAAATTGTAAATGATTATGTATAAGTATTAAAAAAGTGATGAAATAGCCTTAAATACATTTATTTAAAAGAAAGCCTAGATAATTCAGTTTTTTATAATTTAAATTTTAAATTAAAAACAATAACTTAAATTTTATTTGTATTTTTAGATTTATTATTTTGGTTCCTTTTATCCAGATTGGCATAACTCTTGCAAATTTGGAGCTTGAGTTTAATCAATGATCATAAAAACGTCTCAGACGATCTGGGGGGAGCCACACAATGAAATTAACATTAAAAGTATTATCTCTTGCTTTATTGGGCGCTGTATCTTCTTTTACTTTTGCTGAAGAACCTGTTGCTGAACATACGGTATCTGGAAATATCAGCGTACTTTCGAGCTATAACTTGCGTGGTATTACTAACATTCCTGAAAATAGCGGCGCTACCTTACAAGGTGGACTTGATTATAACCATGCGTCTGGCTTCTATGCAGGTTGGTGGGGATCTACGCTAGATTACCCTTTGTCTGAAGAAGGACGTGATGCTTTCGAAAATAACTTCTATGCTGGCTATAGCCATGCAGTCAATGATGACTTAGGTTTAACGATCGGTACGACCTACTATTATTATTATGAATCTGATGTCAATTCTGATGGATTTGAGCTGTTACTGGGTATGAGCTATAAAGATTTGGGCGTTACAGCACAAACTCTTCTTGAAGATACTACTTGGGGCAATGCAGGTGATACCTATTTAAAAGCTACTTATAGCTATGCTTTACCACAAGATTTTAGCTTGGATACAGCTTTAGGCTTATACGCTTATGAAAAATCAGGTGACTTTATTGAAGGAACTACAGAAAGTTTTGGTTTCCGTCATTTTGACATCGGTTTAAGCAAGCCACTTGGTGACACAGGTGTAACTGCAAGCATGAATTATATCTTGGGGGGTTATGATCGTTTTGATGAAAAACAAAAGAATAAAGTCGTATTTGGACTCGGTTATAGCTTCTAATCCTCTTTAGATAAAAAGGCGACCTTAGGTCGCCTTTTTTTAATGATCTAAATCTGCTGCTGCCCGCGATAAGATAGGGCCTCCGAAAGATGCTGACTTTGAATATCTGGACTTTGATTTAAATCGGCAATGGTGCGTGCAACACGCAAGACCCGATGATAGCCGCGCGCTGATAAATTCAGTTTTTGCTGAGCCATTTCAAGCATATTCTGAGCAGACTGATCTAATGCGGCATATTGCTCTAACTGCTTTGGACTCAAACTCATATTCAAGGTATTTTGCCGTTGCATCTGAATTTCATAGGCTGCAATGACGCGTTGTCTAACCGTTTCTGAGTTTTCTGTAGGTCGATTGTCCTGTAATTCATGCGCTTGTAATGGCGGTACATCAATATGCAAATCAATCCGATCCAGCAGGGGGCCTGAAATCCGGTTCTGATAGCGCTTAATACTTTCCGGCGAACATTGGCAACGGATATCTTGATTGAATGCATACCCACATGGACAGGGATTCATGGCAGCTACTAACTGGAAATTAGCCGGAAAGGTAATTTGGCGTGATGCCCGGGAAATGACGATTTCTTTCGCTTCCAAAGGCTGACGTAGAACCTCCAGCACTTTGCGGTCGAATTCAGGCAGTTCGTCCAGAAATAAAACCCCTAAATGTGCCAGGGTAATTTCTCCTGGCTTGGGGTGTGAGCCGCCACCGACCAATGCCACCGCAGAAGCAGTATGGTGTGGTGCTCGAAACGGCCGTTGTCCAAAAGGGTGATTGGCATTCGCCACCGAATAAATACTGGCCACTTCCAGATTTTCCTGCGTCTTTAAGGGCGGCAAAATACTGGGCAATCGAGAAGCCAGCAAGGTCTTGCCTGTTCCGGGTGGGCCTCGAAACAGCAGGGAATGACCACCTGCCGCAGCAATTTCCAAGCCACGCCGTGGTCGTAATTGTCCTTTTACATCCGCCAGATCAAACTTATAAAAATGGTCTGTATTGAGTGGACTGGCTTCTATTTGCGGTAAGCGCTGCGCTTGGGAAAGATGTTCACACACTTCTTTTAAATGATTGGCTGCAAAGACTTTAAAGTCTGGGAGCTGACAGGCTTCCTGTGCATTGGGGCCAGGCAAAATCAGTTGATGCTGGTCACTTTGACAGGCAATGGCAATACTTAAGGTGCCGCTGACAGGACGTAATTGACCATCGAGGGCCAATTCTCCAATAAATTCAAGATGCTCGGTGCAATTTTCAGGCAGCTGCCCAGAGGCCACTAAAATACCTAAAGCAATCGGTAAGTCCAGACGTGAGCCATCTTTTGGCAGATCTGCAGGGGCCAGATTAATGGTCAGACGTTTGGTTGGAAATTGAAAGCCGCTATTCAAAATGGCAGAGCGTACCCGGTCTTTACTTTCACGTACCGCCGCTTCGGGAAGCCCCACTATAGTGAGCGAAGGCATACCCGAACTGACATGAACTTCGACTTCAATTAAAGGCGCATGCAGGTCCAGCAAGCCTCGCGTATAAATTTTGGCAAAAGACATTATTATTGTTCCAATATGGTGCGTTATTTTTATCGTTCTGGTGTCTTTTGTGCACTGTAGTTGTGCTTACTTTTTGTTCGAAATTTTCTCTTCTAATGCTTCCACCTGTTTCAGTAAATCATTCAGGCGATGATTGGCATTATTTAGGGCAGTACGCTGACGTTCTATTTCTTCTTTAGACACCAAATCCATTTTAGATACAGCTTCATTTAATAGGGCACGGATATTATGTTCTAAATCTTTCTTAGGTTGTTCGACTTGCTGCAAAATTGCTTGTAATAAAGTTTCAATCATTGTCTGATCCATCGCCGTAGAAAGGAGCGCACAGTTTAGCATTGCTAAAATGCAGACTATAGTATTTCAGACAAAATATAGACTTATTCGATTAAAGATATTGTAAAAATCCACATAAAAAATGTCTATTTTTTGAAGATTCAAAGCCTTTATCCGTATAAAATAAGGTATAAATAAACCACATGCCAGGCTTTCTAATTTCCCCCGACCTTAGGAATCTTGGCATGAAATTTGAACGTAAAACCTTACTGGTGAAATAAGCCGAAGGAAAACAAACATGAAGCTCGTAACTGCAATTGTAAAACCTTTTAAATTAGACGATGTTCGCGAAGCATTGTCTGAAATTGGTGTTCAAGGCATCACTGTAACTGAAGTGAAAGGCTTTGGTCGTCAAAAAGGCCACACTGAACTCTATCGTGGTGCTGAATACGTTGTAGATTTCTTGCCGAAAGTCAAAATTGAAATCGCGATTAGCGATGAAATGGTAGACGCGGTGATTGAATCTATTACTCGTGTGGCGAGCACTGGAAAAATCGGTGACGGAAAAATTTTCGTGACTAACTTAGAACAAGTCATCCGTATTCGTACAGGTGAAACAGGTGCAGACGCTGTCTAACTTGGCACGAAGTTTGCTGAGTACCTAATAACTCACAAAAACTTGGTTGGGGGATACGAATGAAAAAAATGCTACTCGCGTTCGGCATGGCCGGCGCTCTTTTTGGTGGTTCTGTTGCATGGGCTGAAGAAGCTGCAACAGCAACAACACCGACAGAAGAAATTGTGCTTGTTGAAGAAGCAGGCGATACAACAAATACAACAATAGACACTACAGCAGCAATTGCTGAAGCAGCGCCAGTTGAAGCTGCAGCGCCTGCAGAAGAAGAACCAACGCTAGATACCGGCGATACCGCCTGGGTTTTAACCTCTACCGCTCTAGTTTTACTCATGACCATTCCTGGCTTGGCGCTATTTTATGGCGGTATGGTCCGCAAGAAAAACGTTCTGGCGACGATGGCACATAGCTTTATTGCTGCGGCGGTGGTCAGTATTGCTTGGGTGATTATTGGTTATACCCTAGCTTTCGGTGAAGGCAATGCCTTTATAGGTGGCCTGGATAAATTCATGCTGGCCGGTATTACCACAGAGGCGCTTTCAGGCACGATTCCTGAAATCCTGTTTGTGATTTTCCAAATGACTTTTGCCATCATTACGGTTGCCATCATCAGCGGTTCGATTGCAGAACGTATGAAATTTGGTGCTTTCGTTGCTTTCATCGCACTTTGGGTGGTGATCGTCTATGCACCAATTACCCACTGGGTATGGGGTGGCGGCTGGTTAGGTAACGACGGCGCGCTTGATTTTGCCGGTGGTACGGTTGTACATATCAACTCGGGTGTTGCCGGTCTGGTAGCAGCGTATATGCTAGGCAAACGTATGGGCTTGGGTCGTGAATCCATGGCACCACATAACCTGACGCTTACTGTGGTCGGTGCATCTTTGCTCTGGGTAGGCTGGTTTGGTTTCAACGGTGGTTCTGCATTAGGTGCCAACGGTTCTGCAGGCTATGCCTTGATCGTGACTCAAGTCGCAGCAGCGGCAGCAGCCATCTCTTGGTTAATCACTGAAAAACTGGCACGCGGTAAAGCTTCTGTACTGGGCGGTGTATCAGGTGCAGTTGCCGGTCTGGTGGTTATTACTCCAGCTGCAGGTTTTGTGACTGTAGGCGGTGCATTGGCGATGGGTCTGATCGGTGGTGTGGTGTGTTTCTGGGGTATTACTGCACTGAAACGCGCATTGAAAGCCGATGATTCTTTAGATGCCTTTGGCTTGCATGGTGTAGGTGGTATTGTCGGTGCGATTTTAACCGCGTTCTTTGCCAGCGAATTCATCATGGGTGACAATGCTCCTGCCAATGTCATGCATCAGCTTTGGGTACAAGTGGAAGGTGTACTGGCGACAATTGCTTACTCTGCGATCATGACCTTCATTATCCTGAAAGTCATCGACTTGATCATTGGAATCCGTGTAGCATCTGATGATGAGCGTATGGGTCTGGATTTAAGCCAACATGGCGAACGTGTCGAATAATAATAAATACACCATAATCAATATATAGTGTAAAACAGCCCGAATGGGCTGTTTTTTTTCTATATGTTGCGTAAAACTCTACAAAGTTTGTAATTTTTGCTACACTCGGAATCCATCTGGATTTGTTCAATTAAACCGCTATGCATTGCCCATTTTGCAATACTGCAGACAGTAAAGTGATTGATTCACGCCTGGCAGCTGAAGGCTGCCAGATTCGTCGTCGCCGTGAATGTGTCAGTTGTAATGAACGCTTCACTACCTTTGAAAGCTATGAAGTGGTGATGCCGCGCGTCATCAAGTCGGATGGCAAAAATGAACCTTTCGATGAAGCCAAATTACGCCGTTCCCTGATGCATGCCTTGCAAAAACGCCCGGTGACCCAGGAGCAGATTGAAACCGTGCTGAGCGATATTCAGCTACAGATTCGCCGTCTGGGTGAGCGTGATGTGAAATCACGTACCATCGGTGAAATCGTGATGCAGTCTTTATTTGCTCTGGATCATGTTGCCTATGTGCGTTTTGCTTCGGTCTATCAGGATTTTCAGGATGTCGAAGCTTTTCGTCATCAGATTGAACAGATGCAACAACGAGAATTACAAGAATAAGCATGGCTGAACTGAATCAAGATCAAATCTGGATGCGCCGGGCCATTGAATTGGCACGTCAGGGGCAATATTCCACCAAACCGAATCCGAATGTCGGCTGTGTCATTGTTAAAGATGGCATCGTGATTGGTGAAGGCTTTCATCCCCAAGCCGGCCAGCCACATGCTGAAGTCTTTGCGCTGCGTCAGGCCGGTGAACAGGCACGTGGTGCAACCGCTTATGTGACTTTGGAACCCTGTGCGCATTATGGTCGTACACCTCCATGTGCCAAAGGTTTGGTTGAAGCTGGCGTAGCTAAAGTCGTCGTGGCTTGTCCTGATCCAAATCCACTGGTCGCCGGAAAAGGTGTACAGATCCTGAAAGATGCTGGTATCGACGTTGAAGTGGGCATCTGTGAAGATGAAGCATATCCACTCAATTATGGTTTTCTGAAAGCTATGGCGACTGGGATGCCTTATGTACGTGTGAAAATTGCATCGAGTTTAGATGGTCGTACAGCCATGGCTTCGGGTGAATCGAAATGGATTACCGGTATAGAGGCTCGACAAGATGTCCAGCACTGGCGTGCGATTTCTGGTGGGGTAATTACCGGGATTGAAACAGTATTAGCCGATGATTGCCAGCTCAATGTCCGTAGCCTGAAAGGCGTTGATGACATCAGCAGGATTGTTCAGCCAAAACGGATTATTCTGGATCGCCAAGGTCGTTTGCCACTTACTGCCAAGATTTTGGAAAATCCAGAAACGGTGATGGTGATGGGACCTTATCGTCAGGAACTGGCCGATCTCGGTGTGATCCAGCTTGAGATTCAGCCGTTAAAAGAATTATTACAGTACCTGGTTCAGCAGCATCAGATTTATGACGTGCTGGTTGAGGCAGGAGCGACTTTATCTAGCGCATTTTTACAGGAAAAACTGGTGGATGAACTCATCAGTTATGTTGCACCGACTCTATTGGGGCAAACTGCGCGTAGTATGTTTAATGCAGAATTCAGCCAAATGGCAGAACAACTTCGATTCAAATTGCAGGACGTGACCCGTTTGGGTGATGACGTGCGCTTCAGGTTAATTCCTTCTCAAGAGACACTATGAATCCAGAGTCTACGGTTTACCACAAACGTCGCCATGCGGCACGTACCACAGATGAATATCTTTTCCATCAGCTGGTTCCTTATCTGGGGAACAAACGCCGTTTACTACATTTAATTCTGGAAGCACTTGAGAGCACGGGAACCCTAAAACGTGAAGATGGCCGTGCGCCGATTTTTGCTGACTTTTTTGCAGGTTCAGGCGTGGTTTCGCGCTTGGCCCGTCAGAATGGCTATCGCGTCATTGCCAATGACTGGGAACCGTATAGCCACGCGCTGAATCATGCGGTATTGGCCTGTACGGAAGCACCGGCATTTAAAGAACTCGGTGGCTATCAGAAAGCGATTGATTATCTGAACCGTTTGCCAGAAGTTAAAGGCTGGGTGACGCATAACCTGTGTCCGCGTAATGACGAAATTTATGATCCAGCCCGTGACCGTTTGTTTTTTAAACGTCGTAACGGCATGCGTATTGATGCCATCCGTCAGCAGATTGCCGCCTGGCAGGCACAAGGTGCAATTGATGATGTGGAAATGTCTGCCTTGCTGGCACCCTTGCTGTATTCCGCCAGTTTTGTCAGCAATACTTCAGGCGTTTTCAAAAGCTTTCATCATGGCTGGGGCGGGAAAACCCAAACTGCGCTGGAACGGATTGAATCATTGCTGTGGCTGACTCCAAGCCGTTTTTGCGAGTCGGATCAGAAAAAGGGAATGGCCGCAGAAATGTGGTGTGTCGATGCCCAGCATCTGGCCAACCAGATGAGCGGCTTTGAAGTAGATGTAGCTTATCTGGATCCACCGTATAATCAGCATGCTTATAGCAGTAATTATCATGTGCTGAATGCGCTGACCTTATGGGATCAGGCCGATTTACCGACTCCGGATACCAAGGGCTTTAAGAGCGGGATTGACCGGGCATGGCGCAAAGAGCGTCCGAGCCAGTACAATTCCTCTAAATATGCCAAAGAAGCTTACGAGAGCCTGTTGGCCACCATCAATGCACGTTTCATTCTGACCAGTTATTCAACTGACGGTAATATCAGCGCTACCGATTTGTTACAGGCCAATCTGAAACGTGGCCGGGTGACCTTGCTAACCCAGGATGTGCCGCGTTATCGTGTTAGCAAACAGCGCCAGTCTGAACGTGCCCGCGTGCTGGAATTTATTGTGATTACCGATACCCACGCCAAGTCAGGTCCACCGATCCGTCAATTACTCAGCCAGCTGCATCATTATGCAGAATTGGGCGGTGTGGATACGACCGGCGTTAGTACCCAGTTGGCCCTCTGGTAAAAGAATTGAAAAGGAAATAAAAATGTTTACAGGTATTATCGAAAGCCTCGGCAAAGTCGAAAGTCTGCAAAGCGTTGGCGGCGATGTACGTTTACGCATCCAGACCGATCTGGACATGTCTGATGTACATCTAGGTGATTCTATCGCGACCAATGGTATCTGCCTGACCGTGATCGACTGGGGCGAGAACTGGTATGCGGCTGATGTTTCCCGTGAAAGTCTGAACCGGACCACGCTCGGCACCTGGAAAGCCGGTCAGCCTGTCAATGTCGAAAAAGCCATGTTGCCGACTACGCGTTTTGGCGGTCATATTGTGTCAGGTCATGTCGATGCAGTCGGCGAGATCACGCTGGTTCGTGAAGATGCGCGTTCGATTTATTATGAAGTCACTGCACCTGCTGAAATTGCCAAATATCTGGCAGAAAAAGGCTCGGTCACAGTCGACGGCATCAGTCTGACGATTAATCATTTACGTGGCAGTGTGATCAGTCTGAACCTGATTCCGCATACGGCTGAACGGACCAATATCGGTACCTGGAAAGTCGGTAGCAAGGTCAATCTGGAAGTGGATGTATTGGCACGTTATATCGAGCGTTTATTGCTCGGTGATAAAGCCGCCCAAACCACTGAACAATCAAAAATCAGTATGGATTTCCTGGCTGAAAATGGTTTCTTAAAATAAGAGAAATGTTGATTTACTGAACAGTCTGATTGAAAAATTAGACTGTTTTTTTATTTTTCGGGATAATCAGCAGTTCAACTTGCAAATATTGCCTTGGTGGACGGGTCGAATGCTCGATTTTTTACTTAACTTGGAACAGTCATTGCCGCTATTGCTCGATCAATATGGGGTATGGATTTATGCAATCCTGTTTCTGGTGATTTTTGCAGAAACCGGTTCAGTGTTTTTCTTTTTCCTGCCCGGCGACAGTCTATTGCTGGCTGTGGGAGCTTTATGTGCCAGCAGCGATCTGGTGACCCTGCATTCGATGGGGCTGTTGTTATTCACTGCTTCGGTGCTGGGCTATAGCGTGAATTATTACACCGGAAAAGTTCTTGGCTTAAAATATTTCAATCAACATTCACGCTATTTTAAGCCGGAATATATGGTGAAAACCAACCACTATTTTATGAAACATGGCGGTAAAACTATTTTAATCGCACGTTTTATTCCCTTTGTCCGCTCATTTGGCCCTTTTGCTGCCGGTTCAGCGCATATGAGCTTTGCCACATTCAGCTTTTATAATATTGCGGGTGGCATCCTCTGGATTGGCACTTTATTAAGCATTGGCTATCTGCTCGGAAATGCTGCCTTTATGCTGGCAGATTTTTTGTAAGATGCGACATAGAAGATAAAAAAGCCCGAATTTTCGGGCTTTTTTAATGTGAAAGGATCATTTAAATATTGCGTGGCTGATCAGAAAATTCAGAATTTTTCAGCATATACTCGATTTCTTCTTTGGCTGCCGCACGCATTTTTTCACGAAGTGCATTCACGGTCTGTTCAATCACGGTTTCTGCCTCAAGTTCCAGACGTAAACGCACACTTTCTAATTCGGATAAAATGGACTGGTCCTCAATCTGGATGCGACCTTTGGCAAAATCAAAAGTCGTCTCAGGATTTTTTGCATAACGTGCGACATAGTGCTGCACTTCAGCCTCTAGATGCGTATTTATTTCAGCAAGCACCTGACTCTGTTCGCTAAATTTACGCTGTTCCTCATGACGTAGCTGTTCTTGATAGGCCTGTTCTTCAGCACGTTTCTCGGCCAAGGCTTTTTCAAGCGCGAGCTGTTTGCGAATACGGGCTTCTTCAATTAATTCGGCCTTGCGCTGTGCATAGGCAGCTTCAATCTTGCGTTCAGATTCTTGCTGTAAGCGCTGGTCGCGACTCTGCCATTCTTCCAAAGACGTTTCTGGTTTTAAAATATCGCAGATCCGAGAGAGGTCATCGATAAAGGTCTGACGTACAGCTTCCGGCACATTTAACCAGCGCTGTTTAAAATCGGGACCTACATTTAATGCCACGTGCCTCTCCTTGTGGATGATATCGGTTAAAGCTTATGGGTGTCCGGTTCAATACCTAAACGACGATATTGCTTGAATTTTTCACGACCCAGCTGTTTAGCCGTTTCATGGTTTTCAATGATCTCAATAATGTGACTAAATTTTGCGTAAGGTTCAAGTGCTTCCGGATTAAAATTGAAAATAATCCAGTCGGACTGTTCCGGCAGTGTTGCCGAAATACAGACCGTCGCCTGAGGCTGGTCAATACCATGCGGAATAAAACTCGCGGGATCAAAACTCCACAGGCGTTCATCCAGCTGCTGTTGCAAATCTGTATCGGCACACAATAACCAGATTCGCGCCGGCTGGCGCAGAATCTTACGGCATAAACGACAAGTGCTGTCCACTTGTCGTTCAGGGCTTTTTTCAAATAAATAAAAGCTGACTTTAGCCATTGCTTTGAACGCGACTCGTCAGGAATTGCATCAATAATGGAACTGGACGGCCGGTTGCACCTTTATTGGTACCTGAGTTCCATGCCGTACCTGCAACATCCAGATGTGCCCAGCGATATTCACGGGTAAAACGTTGCAGGAAGCAGGCTGCAGTCACAGAACCAGCTTTTGGACCACCGATATTGCCAATGTCGGCAAATGGTGAATCCAGTTGTTCCTGATAGTCTTCCAGTACCGGCATACGCCATACCCGGTCAAAGGAATGCTGGCCGGCAGCTTCTAGTTCTGCTGCCAGTTTATCATCTGGCGTGAACAGACCCGTTAGTACTGAACCCAAAGCGACCACACAGGCACCGGTTAAGGTCGCAATATCAATCACCAAAGCAGGATTAAAACGTTTTACATAGGTCAAGGTATCACATAGGACCAAACGACCTTCGGCATCGGTATTCAGGATTTCAACCGTCTGACCGCTCATGGTCGTTACGATATCACCAGGACGGGTGGCTTTACCTGAAGGCATGTTTTCTGCTGCAGCGATGGTTCCCACCACATGTAGAGGTAAGCGGGCTTCGCACAATGCACGCATTGTACCGAGTACAGAAGCTGCACCGCACATGTCGTATTTCATCTCGTCCATGCCTGCGCCTGGTTTAAGGGAAATACCGCCGGTATCAAACGTAATGCCTTTACCCACCAAGACTACCGGTGCTTCGCTACGCTCTGACTGATATTCCATGCTGATAATCCGACCAGGACGCTCTGAACCTTTACTTACCGCAAGGAAGGCGCCCATGCCTAAATCTGCCATTTGCTGTTCATCCAGCACTGTGACTTTAAGTAGGTCTGGATATTCAGCCGCCAAAGCCACCGCCTGTTCTGCAAGATATTCAGGGAAACAGATATTGCCCGGACGGTTGCCCAGGTCACGTGCCAGATTTTGTCCGCTTTGCACTGCTTGTACCAGTTGCAACTGTTCGGTAGTTAAGACGCTATGAGTGGCAATCAGGTCGATCTGCTCGAGCACAAATTCATTCTTCTTGGATTTATATTCATCATAACCATAGCTGGCCTGAGTCAGGAAGAGCGCAAACAGATAATGGAATTCTTGTGGAAGTTGTGTCAGATCTACAGAAATCTGTTTGAATTTTTTTTGAGTGACTTGAATAATAGTTTGCGCGATTTTTGCAAGTTTTGCCGGTTGCAGTTCAGCGACCTTGCCTAAACCAATTAGTGCTGCATGGCTGGACTGGCTCACCTGACCAATCAGGCTCAGGCTTTCCGCCAACGCTGCCTTGAATTGAGAGGCTTCAATTAATGTGTCTAAATTATTGATTTGATAGGTTGCGGTTGTATTCTGAAGTTGTTCTGAGTCAACTAAAATCAACAAAGATTGACTTGATCCATTCTCTGGGAATGACGTATTAATTGTAAGTTTCATATTCTGTTTTCACGCCTGTCTAGATGGGTAAATCATTCAGTCATTGAAACATTTATCCGAATAGATTTTCAATGGGCAGGGCGGCCTAGGTTTTATATTTTTGCTATTCGGGTAAACTAGCACTCGTTTTATGGACCTTATTTTGGAAGAATTAATTTGATTATTCGGCGTTATCTGGTCAAGCAAGTTGTCTCGACATCCTTGGTGGTGATTGCCTTATTGACCTTGATCATGATGGGCGGTCGACTGATCAAGTATTTTGGTGTCGCGGCGCAAGGCCGTCTGGATGCAGGCATTTTATTTAGCATTATTGGCTACCGTTTGCCTGAATTCTTGACCCTGATTCTTCCGCTCGGTTTCTTTATTGGACTGATGCTGGTGTTTGGCCGTTTATATGTCGACCATGAAATGGCCGTGATGAATGGCAGTGGCGTCAGTCGGCATCAATTGGCGCGTCTACTGGTGCCGATGACCCTGGTGTTTTTGATTGCTCAGGCCGGATTGATGCTGTGGGCTGCGCCGTGGGGCATTCGCCAGTTTGAAGCCCTGACCACCAGTCAGGCGGTACGTACCGGCTTTGACCTGGTGCGACCGAAAGAATTTATCTCCTCTGGGCCCTATACCATTTATGCCGGTGACCTGTCAGAAGACCGTAAAAATTTAAAAGATATTTTCTTTTATCAGCGTGCGGAAAAAGAAGGCAAACCGGATGTGATGATTCTGGCGCAGGAAGCCACCCGAATTGAGGTACCGAATGATGCTGCCAATGTGGTGGATCTGGTCCAAGGTCGCCGTTATGAGATCTATCCGGGCACACCGCAATATACCCAAGCTGAATTTGAAAGCTATCGTCTGCGCTTAGAAAGCGATGAAGAAGCGCAATTTGCCAGTACTGAAGTTGAAGCCTTACCGACCTCGCAATTGTGGCAGAACCGTCAGGATCCTGTGGTGGCCAGTGAGCTGGGCTGGCGGGTGTTTGTTCCTTTTGCGATTCTGATTGCCCTGATTCTGGCTGTGGCCTTGTCTGAAGTGAGTCCACGACAGGGTCGATATCTCAAGTTATTTCCTGCCCTCATGATTTTTGCCAGTCTGATTGTGGCCCTGATGGCAGTGAAGACCCGGATCAGTAAAGAAGAAATGGGCATTTGGGCCTATCCATTGATTCTGATTGCCTATGCAATTGCGGGTGCCTTGTTCTCGCGTAAACAGAAATTAGGCCCGAAAATCAAGAAACAGATTCAGCGAGTGAGGTCTTAACAATGTTGGCACGTCGTATAGTTGCAAAACATGTGACCCAAACCACTGCGCTGGCGATGCTGGGTGCAACCGCGGTATTGGCGGGTTTACAGGTATTATTTACTTATCTGGGTGAGCTTGGTTCGCTCAAAGATGGTTATGGTGCCTGGGATGCCTTGAAATATGTGCTTTGGGGCGCACCAAATTATTTATATGAAATCCTGCCGATTTCTGCACTGATTGGTGCAGTTTTAGGTCTTGGTACATTAGCCTCGAATAGCGAGCTGATTGTGATGCGTTCGGTCGGCGTGAGCTTATGGCGCATTGTCGGCTGGGTCATCCGTTCGGCACTGTTGTTGGTGGTGTTGTCATTTGCCCTGAGCGAGTGGGTCATTCCTTATACCAATGAACAGGCCAAAAGCGTCAAGAGTGCCAGTAAAGCCGCTCAGCTCGGTGAAGTGCGTGGTTACTGGACTCGGGAAGGGCAGCGCTTTATTTATATCGATTATGCTAACTCGCAAGGCCAGCTGAAAAATGTGCAGATGCTGGACTTTGACCAGAACTATCGTTTGCGCGGTACCTTGCAGGCAGATCAGGGGCAATTCGTTAAAGATGGTTCCTGGACACTGGACAATACAGAGCAGTTCGATATTTTACAAAATGGCAATGCCACGTTGGTTAAGCAACAACAGCAACCTTTAGCGCTGGCATTGCAGCCCAAATATGTACATATGGTGACGATTGATCCTGAAGATTTATCGCCGAGTCAACTAGTGAGCTTTATGAGCTATATGCATGAATACAGCCAGGTACCGAAAACCTATCAGCTGGCCTTCTGGCAAAAACTTGGTTCGCCTTTTGCCCTGATTGCACTAGTAGTGATTGCCTGTTCATTTATCTTCGGGCCGTTGCGTCAGCAATCCATGGGTTTCCGTCTGGTGATTGCCTTATTTGCCGGACTAGGTTTCTTCTATCTGCAGGATTTCCTCGGCTATGCCAGTCTGATTTATGCACCATCTCCGGCCTGGTTCGTGTTTATTCCGATTCTGATCATGTTCGGCATCGGCGGATACTTGCTGCATCGGGCGCGCTAAGGCACAGGAAAATAGAACAAATCAATCATCATGAGAGGCTTAAACCATATACGGGTCATGGCCTCTTTTTATAAACTTCGCTAAAATAGAGCGATTAATTCGTAGACGAACAGAGTATTTCATTATGACGGATGCAACTGCTGGCAAAATCCCTCACGTTTTGGTGATTATGGATGGTGTGGGTCATCGCGAAGCGGTCGAAGACAATGCGTTTTTAGCAGCTAAACGACCAAATTTAACTGCGATACAGGACAAGCATCCGCATGGTTTGATCTCGGGTTCAGGTGAAGATGTCGGCCTGCCGGATGGCCAGATGGGTAACTCTGAAGTTGGACATATGAACCTCGGTGCAGGTCGTGTGCTGTATCAGGACTTTACCCGAATTACCAAAGACATTCGTACTGGCGACTTCTTTGAACATGAAGTGCTGGTCGATGCGATTGAGAAAGCCAAAGCCTCAGGTGGTGCCGTACATTTGCTTGGCCTGTTGTCTGAAGGTGGTGTGCACTCGCATGAAGATCATATCGTGGCGATGGCAAAGCTGGCACTGAAACGTGGTGCGCAAGTCTATTTACATGCATTCTTAGATGGTCGTGATACGCCGCCGAAAAGCGCACAGCCTTCTTTAGAAAAACTTGATGCCTTATTTGCGCAATATCCAGGTCAAGGTCGTATTGCGACCATGATTGGCCGTTATTTTGCCATGGATCGTGACAACCGTTGGGATCGTGTTGAACAGGCCTATCGCTTGCTGGCTGAAGGTGAAGCGGTTCGTACCGCAGCAACAGCCGTAGAAGGCCTGGAACAGGCTTATGCAGCTGATGAGTCGGATGAGTTTGTCAAAGCTACGCGTATTGGTGAGCTGGCCAAAATTCAGGATGGCGACAGCGTCGTATTCATGAACTTCCGTGCTGACCGTGCCCGTGAATTGACTCGCGCATTTGTGGAAAAAGATTTTGCCGGTTTTGAACGTAAAGTGGTTCCAAACCTGGCGAAATTTGTCATGTTGACTCGCTATCAGGCAACCATTGATGCACCTGTGGCGTATATGCCTGAAGCATTGGTCAACTCGATTGGCGAATACCTCTCTAACCTGGGTAAAACACAGCTGCGCATTGCGGAAACAGAAAAGTATGCGCATGTGACTTTCTTCTTCAGCGGCGGCCGTGAAGATGAATACCCAGGTGAAAAACGTATCCTGATTCCATCGCCAAACGTAGCCACTTATGACCTTAAACCGGAAATGAGTGCTTATGAAGTGACTGATGAGCTGGTGGCTGCGATCAATTCAGGTGAATTTGACCTGCTGGTGGTGAACTTTGCCAATGGTGATATGGTCGGTCATACGGGTGTATTCGATGCTGCGGTGAAAGCTGTTGAAGCGGTTGATACCTGTTTGGGCCGGGTTTATGAAGCGGTAATGGCGCAAAAAGGTCATATGATTGTGACTGCCGATCATGGTAACGTAGAGCAGATGCAGGACTATCACAGTGGTCAGGTACATACTCAGCATACCACTGAATTGGTTCCGTTTATTTATGTCGGCCCAACTCAGGCCACGATTGCAGAAGGCGGTGTATTGGCAGATGTAGCACCGACTTTATTAAGTCTGATGCAAGTTCCGGTACCTGCTGAAATGCAAGGTCGTAACCTGATTCAGCTTGATGCATAATTTTCGATAAAATTCTAAAAAGGTCAAAGAATGGCAAGAACACGCTGGAAGTCTGTTGTAATACCATGCTTACTGATGTGTTTGAGTCATTCAGCTTGGGGTGCGGGTTCAAATGAGCCGGCATTCGATGATATGGAAATGGATGGGCAGGTCTATTCCGAAATTCCTGTGGCATCCATTCAAGAATTCGTACAAATTTATGGCATCGTAAAAGATAATTATATCCAAGATAAAAATGACGATGCCTTGTTTCAACAGGCCATTCAGGGTCTGGTCAGTGGCTTAGATCGCTATTCCCGTTATTTGTCGCCTGAAGATTATAAGCAACTGCGTGAATATACCGAAGGTGATCTGGCCAGCATTGATTTTGATCTGCAATTTGACCCGCGGTTGAAGCAATGGGTGGTTCAGGGCCTGAATGCCGATGCAGATTCAGCCAAGCAGGGACTACGAAATGGCGTCACGGTTTATAAAATTGACGATCAGGTCTTAAGTAGCCTGAATCAGGAACAAGTCCGGCAGTTATTGAGCGGAGCAGTTGGCTCTACGCTCACGATCCAGCTTTCCCCACAAAGTCCGGCTGTTCGTCTGGTCCGCAATACCAAACTGGATACTGAAATTAAATCGAGCCTGCACAATAATCAGGTTCTGGTTTTACAGGTCAAGGTTTTTCAGCAAGATACTGCCAATGAAATCAAACGTCTAATCGAAAGCTATGCCGACAAGCGCTTAAAAGCCGTGCTATTTGATTTACGCAATAATCCCGGTGGCTTACTCTCGGCTGCAGTTGAATCTGCCGATTTATTTTTGAATCAGGGCGTGATTGTGTCGACCAAAAGCCGCGCTGAAGGTAATCAGCAATTTCAGGCCTTGCCGAGTTTTGAGTTTCAGAATCTGAAAGTTGGGGTATTGATTAATAACCGCTCGGCTTCTGCAGCAGAAGTGTTTACAGCAGCCCTGAAAGAACATAACCGTGCCTGGGTCGTAGGCGAAAAAAGCTATGGCAAAGGCGTAGTACAGAAACTCTTTCCTTTAAGCAACGGTTCGGCTCTACAGATGACAGTATCGCAATACTTTAGCCCGAGTGGCCAGATGATTGAAGGGCGGGGCGTACAGCCGCATTTCAACTATCCGTTTAAGCAGGAAATGCGTGAGGAGAGTTATCTGGAACATGTCACAGACTTGCTGCTCCTGCAAAAATAATTATTCGTCTTCTTCGGTATCCAGTCCGAACTTTTTCAAACGATAGCGCAGGGAACGGAATGACATGCCGAGTTTTTTGGCGGCCAGTGTCCGGTTCCAATGGGTCAGATTCAGCGCATTCAGTAAAATTTCTTTCTCGACCTTTTCCAAATATAGTTCTAGACCCTCTTCAGGCAGCTTTTTAGGTGCAATCAGGGTTTCGGTCGCAATGATCTCGCTCGTGAGCGTATTTATCTCCTGAGGGCTGTTAAGCGCATGACGTAGCGGTGCACTCTGCAAATGCTGAAGATCAATCCGCTCTTCATCACTTAAAGTAATTGCGCGTTCCATAATATTACGCAATTCACGTACATTACCTGGATAATATTGTCCCAATAAGAACTCTTTGCTACGTTCGGTCAGTTTTTTATTGGGAATGCCCCATTCCTGGCAAATCTTCTGAATAAAGTGTTCGGCCAATAACAGAATATCCTGGCCTCGTTCACGTAATGGCGGTAAAGTCAGATCCATTACATGAATACGGAAATATAAATCCTGACGGAATTTGCCTTGTTGCACCAAGGCTTCCAGATCCTGATGCGTGGCACTGATCACACGGAAATCCACATCAATTTCGGTATCCGAACCGAGTGGACGAATACGTTTTTCCTGTACGGCACGTAACAATTTGACCTGCATAGAAAGCGGTAATTCTGCAATTTCATCCAGAAACAGACTGCCACCATGGGCAGATTGAATCAGTCCCTGTTTGTCCTGAGCAGCGCCGGTAAAGCTGCCTTTCTTATGCCCAAACAGTTCGCTTTCCATCAACTCAGTCGGAATGGCGCCACAGTTAATCGCAATAAAAGGACCTTCATTGCGGTTACTCAGGCGATGGACCAGATTGGCCACGACTTCCTTGCCTGTGCCAGACTCACCAGTGATAAAAACTGGTGCCTGGGATCGGGCAATTTTTTGTAAAGTAATACGTAATTGCTGAATCGGCAGGGATTGTCCAATCAGCATTTTATGTTCGAGTGCTTCATTCGGATTATTATGCGAATAATCCACCGGTTTATTCAGGGCTTTTTGTAAGAGCTGTTCCAGATGTTTCTGATTAATCGGTTTACTAACAAAGTCAAAGGCCCCGGCTTTGAGCGCGGCAATGGCAATTTCCATGTTGCCATAGGCGGTCAGAACTGCGACCGGAAGTGCCGGATAGAGGTTGCCAATCCAGTCAAGAAGCTCCAAACCATTGCCATCGGGAAGGTTTAGGTCGGTCAGACAGGCATCATATTGATGATTGGCAAGGCATTTTTTAGCGTCTTCCAGACGATGGGCAATGTGCGTGCGAATTCCCATGCGCAGCAATGATATTTGCATGAGGGTACATAAATCTTCCTCATCATCTACCAAGAGCACCAGTGGTTGTTGTTCCCCATTCATCTTCCTTGACCCCTTTAAAACGTAATACGTTGACAGCTGATGCGAAAGCATGCGCCCTGTTCTTGTTGTATATAGTTTAATTGTGCCTGATTTGCTTCGCAAAAACTATGTGATAAATACAATCCTAATCCGGTACCACTAATCGAGGTGCTAAAAAAGGGTTTGAACAATAGAACTTGATCATGTACGGCTACGCCAGAGCCAAAATCCCGTACATCAATCCAGACCCGATGTTCATAGGGATGCACATTCAGCTGAATATAGGCTGCATCGGCTGAATTGTGACGAATCGCATTACGAATCAGATTAATCAGGATTTGCCGGAACTGTGCTTCATCAAACTGAATCACCAGCGGGATATCAATATTAAATTGAATCTGATCGCGAATATCGGCCAGATCTTCCTGGATAAATAACGGGATAAATTCATTGAGATGAATCGGCACCGGATGGGTTTCTTTATTTTTGACCATATTCAGCGTGTCCTGAATAATCCGGTCAATCCGGGTCGCCTGTCGACCAATCATCTGCTGGAGTAGCTGTTGCTGTTCAGTTTCTGAGTCCAGATACAAATCATTGGCCTGTACAATGGCCGCCAAGGGATTACGAATTTCATGCGCAATACTGGCTGATAGCTGACCCAGTGCAGCAAGTTTAAGTTGCTGCACCTGCTGATTCAGTTTTTTGGCATCCTGTAACACCAGTAGCATTAGAGTCTGATGCGGCACAATCAGTTTTTGTACCTGCACATGAATATTATAGCGACTTTGCTGGGATTCAAATTGAAAGCGCTCACCATTTTCCAGTGTTTCAAAATGGATCAGTTCAAATAAATCTGGCTGTGACTGAGATAAGGTGAATTTCTCATGGCCGTATTTTGACTCAATTCCAAGAAGAGTACAGGCGGCGGGATTACTGAGTACCACATGGTAGTTTTCATCCAGAACCAGATAGCCGGTTTCAATCTGATCCAGAATATAGCGGTTGATATTCTGTAAGCGATGCAGTTCCAGCGATTGAGAAAAATTCAGATTTTCCAGAATCTGAAAACGGCGCACGGCAATTTGTCCAGTGCCATAGACCACAAAAAACAAAAAGGCCAGCAAGGCGCTATTACTGATATTGCTTAAGGAAGAGAAGGCAAAAATACTGCCGATAAAATGCTGATAAATAACACTAATAACTGCAATGAGGGTGACGACTAAGGCCTTTTTTGCATCTAATAATAAAGATGCAGAAAAGATGGTAATCACAAACAGCAGCCCGATTTGCAGATTAGGACCGTCGCTCGCCAAAGTCAGCAAACTTAAAACGCAGACATCGCTAAAGAAAATCATAATCAGCTGCGGCTGGATCAGTCGTCTGATCCATTTCAGCGCAAACAGCTGTATGGTATTGATCGCAACCCCGATTCCCAGCGCATAATAATATAGCTGCGGGTATTGATAATCGGTGGTGAGTTCAGGGTAGGTCAGCAGGAAAATCAACAGCAGGCCGGTACTGATCAACAGGCGATAAGCGCTATACCAGATACCAAGATGATATTGATTGAGCGCAGAATAACTGGATTTTTGTGCCATATGCACCGCGACTCGTTAAAAGCTAAGGTTTAATGAGTCCATAGCGCATGGCCAAATGAGTCAGTTTGACATCGCTATCGATATTCAGTTTTTCAAAAATACGGTAACGATAAGTATTCACGGTTTTAACACTCACAAAGAGCTTGTCGGCAATTTCCTGGGCGCTGATACAATTCACCACCATCATCGCGACTTGCATTTCACGTTCTGACAATGCATCAAAAGGGGATTGTTGTGTATCAGAAAGGTAAGAGCTGGCTAACTGTTCGGCAATGTCGGCACTGAAATATTTGCCGCCTTGCATGACTTTATTAATCGCACGGACCATTTCCGAAATCGGGGCCCCTTTGGTGATATAGCCTTTGGCACCGGCTTTCAATAGCAGGGACGGATAAGGTTCTTCTGCCAGACCGCTGACCGCTAGAACTTTGGTTTCTGGTGCACTCTGAAGTAGACGGCGCGTAGTTTCTACGCCGCCAATGCCTGGCATATTCACATCTAATAAAACCACATTAGGATGATGTTGACGAACTAGAGAGATCGCTTCTTCACCAGATTCAGCTTGTCCAATTACCTGAACCTCCGCATGGTCTTCTAGCATTCTGCAAATTCCAGTACGAACTAATTCATGGTCGTCCACAACTAAAACTGTGATCACCTACACTCTCCCTCTGTTAAAAAAATCATTTTTTTGTTACATAAAGCAAAATAAGCTTGCAATGAAAGTACAAAATTAGCAATCCTATTCGCAAGATTAAATCTGAAACTTATCACATAGTGTCAAGAACAAAAAATGTTCGGCATTGTGTTTAAATGTAAGGCATATTAGAGGTAATACGCAAATCAATCTTACCTCTGTTAGTTGAGTGAAGGAATAGTGAAGAAAATAAACAAGTCTTTAAGGCATCTACTCGGCCTGTCCGTGTTAATCAGCATGAGCACGACAAGTTTTGCTGAAATCATTATGAATTCTGGCACGGCAGAGGGCGGTTCCAGCATTAGTTGGTCTTCTGAAGAAGTTAACCAGTTAATGAGCGATGATTTTAATGCCTCTGCCAATGAGCCGTCGCCACCCGGTTCAGCCACAGTGACTACCACTTTGCGTCAGGCCGGCACAGCAGCGCCAACAGCAGCCAAACCTGCTTATACTGCGCCACAGATTATTGATACGAATCATTTTAGTAATCAACCTTCTGTCAATGCACGGGCTGCACTGGTCATGGATGCACAAACCGGTGAAGTGCTGTTTAGCAAAAATACCAATACTGCCTATCCGATTGCATCGATTACTAAGCTGATGACAGCGGTGGTGATTTCTGATGCACGTCTGAATATGTCGGAAAAAATCACCCTGCAACAGGCTGATTTTTCCTGTTCAGGTTGTAAAAGCTCAAGCTCGACGCTAAGAGCAGGAGACAGCATGAACCGTGCTGAAGCTTTATTATTTGCTCTGATGAAGTCCGAGAACCCGGCTGCTGCCGCTTTGGCACGAACCTATCCGGGTGGTCGATCAGCATTTATTGCCAAAATGAATGCCAAAGCCAAAGAGCTGGGTATGAATTCTACCCACTTCATGGAGTCGACAGGTTTGCATCCGGGCAACGTGGCATCAGCTCGTGACTTAGGGATTTTGGTGAATACTGCCTCTCAATACGGCCTGATTCGTCAGTTCTCGACCACGCCAAGCTATGACTTTAACTTGGGTTATCGTGTATTGAAATCTAATAATACCAATGCCTTGGTACGTAATGGCGGCTGGAATATCAATATTTCTAAAACCGGTTTTATTAATGAAGCAGGGCGCTGTGTGGTGATGCACACCACTCTGAATAACCGTCCTGTGGCAGTGGTACTTTTAGGTGCAAACAGCTCACAGGCGCGTACCAATGATGCGACCCGTTTAATGAGTTGGGTTAGCCAGCAACCTAAACGAATCTAATTGATTGGTTCATAAAAAAAAACCCTGCACTTGCAGGGTTTTTTTAATTCTGGCCGAAATTACATATTCGACAGAATAGAGTCTTTAACTTGAGTCATGGTCGCATCAATCGACAGCATCACAGCATCAGCACATTGCTTGATGGCAGTGTCTGGATCTTTCAGACCGTTACCCGTTACGGTACATACGATCACTGAACCTTCAGCAATTTTACCCGCTTTAATATCACGGATCGCACCGCCGACAGACGCAGCAGACGCAGGCTCTACGAATACACCTTCATACATAGAAAGCAGACGTTGAGCTTCAAGAATTTCCGCATCAGTCAGTTCATCAAACCAGCCGTTTGAATCACGAACAACCGCTTTAGCATGATTGAAGCTTTGCGGATTGCCGATACGAATCGCAGTTGCAACAGTTTCCGGGTTTTCTACTGGACCGCCACGAAGGAACGGTGCAGCACCAGAGGCTTGGTAACCTGCCATGATTGGCAAACCTGCCGGTTTAGGACCAGTGAAAGCATCAGTTTCAGCATCGTAAACGACTTGCTCAAATTCTTCTTTCGACTGGTTAGCCACCGCTTCGGTATAACCCATCCAGTGTGCAGTGATGTTACCCGCGTTACCTACAGGCAGGCAGTGATAATCCGGTGCACGACCTAAAGCTTCAACGATTTCATAAGCAATGGTTTTTTGACCTTGCAGGCGGTATGGGTTGATTGAGTTTACAATCGTTACCGGTGCCTGATCGGCAACTTCTTTAACCAGACGCATACCGTCATCGAAGTTACCGCGAATTTGCATGGTGATCGCACCATACATCATCGCTTGAGCCATTTTACCCATGGCAATTTTGCCTTCAGGGATGAGCACGAATGCTTTGATGCCAGCACGCGCAGCATATGCCGCCGCCGCCGCAGAGGTGTTACCAGTAGATGCGCAGATGATGGCTTTAGAGCCTTCTTCAACGGCTTTGGTCACCGCCATAGTCATACCGCGGTCTTTAAATGAACCAGTCGGGTTTAAGCCCTCGTACTTCACATAAATTTCAACATCTTTACCAATAATGCGTGGAATATTCTCAAGCTTGATCAGTGGAGTATTACCTTCACCCAAAGAGATCGCACGAGTAGTTGCAGACACTGGTAAACGGTCGCGATAGCGGTCAACTAAACCAGTATAACGATTGGCATTCGACATGATGATGTTCCAATTGTGTGTAGAGCTTGGCAAGGGGAATCCTCCCCTCAACCCGATTAATTATCAAGCGATTCTAAACGAATTCGTACAATTTCGCCATGAATGACGGGTAATGCTTGAATTTGTGAAAGCGCTGCATCCATTTTTGATTCGACGATAGGATCAGTCAGAATCACGATAGGAATAAGGTCTTTGGATAAACGTGGTTGCTGCATGATCGCATCAATACTGATGCCGGCACGACTGAGAATCGTGGTCACATCGGCAAGCACGCCCATCTGATCTTCGGCATTAATACGGATGTAATAGCCGGTGGTCATTTGTTCACGACTCAAGATCGGTAAATCACTGAGCGCTTCAAAAGCCAGTTGCGGAATGGTGCCTGCGCCGTCTTCTGTGTAAATAATGTCACGGACAATATCAACCACATCGGCAACAACCGCAGAAGCCGTTGGTCCCGCACCCGCGCCAGCACCATAGTACAGTGTTGGGCCAACCGCATTCGCTTGTACCAGAACCGCATTTTTCACGCCGTTAACATTGGCAATCAGCTGGTCATCTGGAATCAGGGTCGGGTGTACACGGAGTTCAATCCCGGCATCGGTACGGCGTGCAATACCCAGGTGTTTAATCCGGAAACCGAGGTCTTCGGCATATTTCACATCTTGTGCAGTGATTTTGCCAATGCCTTCAGTAAAGACTTTGTCAAACTGTAGTGGAATACCAAAGGCACATGAGGCCAGAATCGTTAGCTTGTGAGCTGCATCAATTCCTTCCACATCAAAGGTCGGATCGGCTTCGGCATAACCGAGTTCTTGAGCTTCTTTTAGCACATCTTCAAAAGCGCGGCCTTTTTCACGCATTTCACTAAGAATGAAGTTACCCGTGCCGTTAATAATACCGGCCAGCCATTCAATCTTGTTGGCTGCCAGACCTTCACGAATCACTTTAATAATCGGAATGCCACCAGCCACTGCGGCTTCATAGGCAATCTGTACGGCATTGTCTTCAGCCGCTTTAAACAGTTCGTTGCCGTGTTCAGCCAAGAGTGCTTTGTTGGCCGTTACAATATGTTTGCCATGTTTCATGGCTTCCATAATAATTTCAAAAGCAGGATGAATTCCGCCCATGACTTCCACCACGACGTCTACATCAGGTTGACGTACGATGTCCATCAAGTCGGCACTTTGTTTGACCGATTCTGGCAGATCCAGATCAGGACGTGGACGACGGGTGCCTACATGGGTAATTTCAATTTCACGACCGGTGCGACGTTTGATCTCAGCAGCATTTTCTTTTAATAGTTTCAAGGCACCCCCACCTACAGTACCAAGACCGAGGATTGCCAGACGAACTGGTTTCACGTCACACTCCAAATATAAACAGTTTTTTACAAGAGCCTAGATCATAGCTAAAAAACCCGCCTGACTCTAGGGTCATTTCAGAATATCTTTATCTATAAAATAAAGTTAAATAACGTATTAAAATGAGTTATTTAAGCCGATTCAATAATTCCGATGTAGACAGGTAACCGCCCAGATAAGTACCTGCTGAATTATAAATGGCAGGGGTGCCATTCACGCCCATATTCAGACCCATTTGATATTGATCTTGAACAGGATTTTCACACTTCTCTGCACTAATCTGTGCGCCTGAAATCGCCTGGTCAAAGGCACTACGGCGGTCGGCACTGCACCAGATCGCTTCCATGGCTGGCATATGCTGTTCACCACGCGGCCAGGCGATATAACGCACTTCAATGCCTTTGGTATTCATCTCATCCATTTGTTCATGGAATTTATGGCAATACGGACAACTGACATCGGTAAACACATAGACCACATGCTTGGCTTTGCCTTTAGCTGGATAGACCAGCAAGTCTGCTGGCTTGAGTTCAGCAAAGAGTTTATTGTTGATGCCTGCCTGCAGGTTTTCGCTGACATTGTGTAGCTGTTTGTCGCCGAGACGGATCACATCGCCCTGAATCAGGTATTTACCGTCACTGGTGACATAGACCGCAGACATGCCTTCCAGACTCACCCAGTACAGGTTTGGAACTTCAGTGGCTTTAATGTCGGTAATTTTGGCACTGATGCCAGCAGTTTTGAAATGCTTTTCCAACGTAGACGCCAGACGCTGTTCTGCATTACGTTCGGTTAGGGTAGAGGCTTCGCCCGTCGCCGGTGCGCTTGCAGTCAACTCTTGCTTTTTATCGTTGTTAGTGGAATTGGAACACGCAGTCAGACCCAAACCAGCAGCAAGTGTGCAAGCCATAAAAATTTTTGAGCGGGCAAATGTCATAAAAAACCCTTTTCTTCTTGGATTAAAAACAGAGTATTAGCATAACAAAAAAAAATACCCACACGTCAAACTTCTCAGTTTATTCCATCCGGATATGTTTTAAGCACGTGGATGATGGGTGGCATGCAGCTGTTGCATCCGTACCTGTGCCACATGGGTATAAATCTGGGTGGTAGACAGATCACTATGCCCGAGCAACATCTGCACTACGCGTAAGTCTGCGCCATGATTGAGTAAATGTGTCGCAAAGGCATGACGTAAGGTATGCGGTGACAGTTCGGACTGAATGCCGGCCTGCAGCGCATAACGCTTAATCGCATACCAGAAATTCTGCCGGCTCATGATGCCGCCATGCTGGGTCAGAAACAGATAATCGGTCGAAGTCTTATACAGTTGCGGACGGGCTTCGTTCAGATATTTTTCTACCCATTCACAAGCCATTTGTCCCATCGGCACCAGACGTTCTTTATTGCCCTTACCGACGATACGTAAATACCCCTGTTTTAAGTTGATCAGTTCCAGACGTAAGTTAATCAGTTCGGTCACCCGGAGTCCGCAGGCATACAGCACTTCGAACATGGCTCGATCACGCAGTCCTAATGCCGTGTTGATATTAGGGGCATGAATTAAGGCTTCGACATCTGCTTCGGAGAGATCTTTGGGTAAGGCCCGGCCCAGTTTTGGGGTTTTATGTGCAGCCACCGGATTGTCACTACGCAGTTTCTGCTCACGTAAAAATTTATAAAATGAACGCAAGGCAGACAGGCAGCGGGCAATCGAACGTGGACTTTTTTGCTGTTTGGTCAGTGCAATCAGCACATCGGAAATATCATCATGATTCCATTCCGGCAGAGGCTTGCTCAGGCATTCTGCACATTGCACCAGGTCGGACAAATAGGCATTGCGGGTATGCGGGCTGACCGTTTGTGCAATCAGATAATCACGAAAACCCTGTAAATAACTGAACGCATCAGGAATCTGGACAGGGGCAGGAATACGGGGTTTTTTATTCAGCATAAGGTGAAAGGATCTGATCTGAAAAAGCGATAATCGGGATTGGTATTCTCCACTGTAGTTTAATTTTATGACGGTGTCGATGTGGTATAAGGCTAAATCGAAATGTAATTAATCTTATTTGTTAATTATTCTCATTTGTTTGTATACTGTACAAAATAGTTTAGGAATTTCACGGTGCGTTTGTCTGATTTAAAAGCAAAACAAATTGCCATCATTCGAAAAGTGAGTCGAACAACTGATGGTGAAAGTGCTCTACACGATGTCGTCGCGAGTCGTTTGGAAACTTTAGGCTTTGTACCAGGTACAAAGGTACAGGTCATTACTAAAGGTATTTTTGGTGGAGATCCCATTTTGATTCAAGTTGGATTCACACGTTTTGCTTTGCGTAAATCAGAAGCAGCCAAAATTGAAATCGAACAGGCGGTGTCGGCATGAGTGATACATTACGTATTGCCCTTGTCGGTAACCCTAACTGCGGTAAAACTTCATTATTCAACCACTTAACCGGAACACGCCAAAAAGTCGGTAACTATGCGGGTGTCACGGTTGAACGTAAAGTCGGTACCTTTCAGCTTGCTTCAGGCAAAGCGGTACGGGTACTGGATTTGCCGGGGACTTATAGTCTGGATGCGACCAGTCCGGATGAAGAGATTACTCGCAACGTCGTACAAGGTAAAATTGCGGAAGAGCAGGAGCAGGATGCATTTTTGTGTGTGGTAGATGCCACCAATCTGAAACTGCATTTGGGTCTGGTGCTGGAAATGATTCAGCTGGGTCGTCCGGTGCTGGTTGTGCTGAACATGATGGATGAAGCACGCCGTCGTGGCATGCAGATCAATACTCAGAAGCTGTCTGAGCGACTGGGCGTACCTGTGGTAGAAACGGTGGCTGTGCGCAATTCAGGGATTGAAAACCTGAAAAATGCGTTGGATCAAGGCAAGTATTCTGTACCACAGACTGAGCTCAGCGGCTTGAAAGGTGACAGTCACCAGCGCGTGGAAAACATTCTGAATGACGTGGTCAATTTCGTCGATCAGGAAGATAAACGTACCGATTTCCTCGACAAGATTTTTCTGCATCCGGTACTGGGCTTAATTAGTCTGGCCGTGATGATGTTCGTGATTTTCCAGGCGGTATTTGCCTGGGCTGCGCCGTTTATGGATGGGATTGAATCCTTCTTCGGCTGGTTGGGTGAGTTCCTCGGCGAATATATTTCTCATCCCTTGCTGAATAGTCTGGTGGTAGATGGGATTATTGCCGGTGCAGGCGGAGTAGTCGTATTCCTGCCACAAATTCTGATTTTGTTCTTCTTTATTCTGGTACTGGAAGAATCGGGTTATTTACCGCGTGCAGCATTCTTGCTCGATAAACTGATGTTTAAAGCCGGTTTGTCAGGACGTGCCTTTATTCCGTTATTGTCCAGCTTTGCCTGTGCCATTCCCGGCATTATGGCATCGCGGACCATTAGTGATCCACGAGATCGTTTAACCACGATTTTTGTTGCACCTTTAATGACCTGTTCGGCGCGTTTGCCGGTTTATGCCTTGCTGATTGCGGCATTTGTACCCGCACAAACTGTCTGGGGCTTCCTGAATCTGCAAGGTCTGGTACTTTTCGGTCTGTATATGGCAGGCATCGTAAGTGCTTTGGTAGTGTCTTTTGTGTTGAAATTCTTCCACAAAGATAAATCACAGCACATGCTGCTGATGGAACTGCCAAGCTACCGTTTTCCGGACTTGAAGAACGTTTGGATCGGCTTATTGGATCGCGGCAAAATCTTCTTGAAACGTGTCGGCGGCATCATCTTCGCCTTATCGATTGTACTGTGGTTCCTGTGTACGTTCCCGCAGCCACCAGAAGGCGCAACCTTGCCGGCCATTGATTATTCATTGGCGGGGATGCTCGGTCATCTGATGCAACCGATCTTTGCACCACTCGGTTTTAACTGGCAGATCTGTATTGCCCTGATTCCAGCGATGGCAGCGCGTGAAGTGGTCGTTGCAGCACTGGGTACAGTCTATGCGATGTCGGCAGTTGATGAAGATGCGATGTCTGAAGGTCTGGCTGCGCTGATCAGCGGTGGAGGTGATCTGGGCTGGTCAGTGGCGACAGGTTTGTCTTTGCTGGTGTGGTTTATTTATGCACCACATTGTCTGGCGACTCTGGCAACGGTTAAACGTGAAACGGGTTCCTGGAAAACTGTCAGTATCATGACCATTTACCTGTTTGGTCTGGCATATTTCATGTCATTCCTGACTTATCAAATTGCTTCATATTATTTGGGCTAAATCTCAACTTGGCCTTGGCCAATTGAATTTGCTGCATTGTATATGTATGGGAGATTGAGATGATTGAAATTCTAATTGTGACAGCACTGGTGCTTTGGAGCATGCTGGTTGTCTTTAAAAAGGTGTTTCCGAACACCTCTAACTCAGTCTTCCAGAAGCTGTCTGATGCCTGTGCAGCCAAGGGCTGGCAGCGTCTGGCCAAATGGCTGCAACCGGGTATGGCGGCAGGCTGCGGTGGCAACTGTGCCTGTCCGGTTTCAGAAAAAGGTTCAGACGTAAAGCCGGCTCAACAAGCGGTGAAATGGAAATAATTTCCTTTTCTGGCTAAATTTCAAAAACCGTCATGATCATGACGGTTTTTTTACGCATGGACACAAAAAAAATGTGCAGAAAAGCCAATCAGAAAAGGCATTCAAAACAGCAAAGTGCTACCATTTCGTCAGTTTCAAAATAGACCAAAATATGGGGCGAAAATGTTAATACAACGTGGTGGGTTAAAAGTCGTTGCAGGACTCGGAATATCAGGTGTTGCAGCAGTCAATTTCTTGCATAGTCAGGGCTACCGCGTTGCAGTAACAGATTCAAGAGCTAACCCGCCAGGGCATGACCAGATACCTGCTGAGGTTCAGACCAGTTTTGGTCAGTTTGACGCCGAACTGTTACTTTCTGCAGAAGAAATCGTGATTAGCCCCGGGCTTGACCCTAAACTTCCTGAAATTCAGGCAGCGATTAACAAGGGTATTCCGGTAGTCAGTGAAATCCAGATTTTACGCCGTGCTACGGATAAGCCTATTGTGGCGATTACCGGTTCTAATGCCAAAAGTACCGTGACGACCTTGATTGGTTTAATGGCAGCAGATGCAGGTAAAAAAGTCGCTGTCGGTGGTAACTTAGGCCGTCCTGCGCTAGACCTGACTAAAGACGATCCTGAGCTGTATATACTCGAGCTGTCCAGTTTTCAGCTGGAAACCACCTCAAATCTGGCAGCTGAAGTCGCGGTGGTGTTGAACATGAGTGAAGATCATCTAGATCGTCATGGCGATATGATGGGTTATCACACGGCGAAACACCGGATTTTCCAAGGTGTGAAAAAAGTCGTCTATAACCGTGATGACTCTTTGACCCGTCCTCTGGTGCCAGACGTAACACCGATGCAAAGCTTTGGTCTAAATGCACCGGATATGAACCAGTACGGTATTCTCAAGGATACTGATGGCAGTATCTGGCTGGCGCGTGGTCGTGAGCGTCTGCTGAAAAGTACCGAGATGTATATGCAGGGCACGCATAATGTTGCCAATGCCTTGGCCTGTCTGGCGCTGGGTGAGGCGATTGGTCTGCCACTGGAAAGCATGTTGAATACCTTAAAGACCTTTAAAGGTCTGGAACATCGCTGTGAATTCGTCAAGGAAGTACAGGGCGTACGCTATTATAACGACTCCAAAGGTACCAATATCGGCGCAACCTTGGCGGCACTGGACGGTCTGGGCATGGCGATTGAAGCCCAAGGCGGTAAGGTTGCGATTATTCTTGGTGGACAAGGTAAGGGCCAGGATTTTAAAGCTTTACGGGAATCACTCGCTAAATATGCCAAAGTAGCGGTATTGATCGGTGAAGATCGTCCCATCATTGAAGCAGCGATTGCGGGCACGACTGAACTGATCCATGCGGACAGCCTGCAGCAGGCGGTAGAAATCTGCCAAAAGCACATTCAGACCCATGATGTCGTGCTATTGTCTCCTGCATGCGCAAGTTTTGATATGTTCTCGGGTTATCCTGAGCGTGGTCGCAAGTTTGTTGCGTATGTGAATGAACTCAATTAAGAATAACAAGGATTCGTGATATGGCTGGGTTTGCTCAGACTACGATCAATAAATTAAATCAATTTTATACGCAGTGGATACCTAGAATACCTGCTGAAGTGAATCCACGGAATGTATTGATTTTCTGTGTGTTGGCTTTGCTCTGCATTGGTTCGATCATGGTGGCATCGGCCTCGATGCCCTATGCAGAACGTATGCATGAAAATCCGTTTCACTATATTAGCCGACATGGGATTTCGATTTTTGTCGCTGCCGTAGCAGCTTTTCTGGCTTATAAAATCCCCTTAAAAGTCTGGTTTAATAACACTTTCTTTTTGTGGATTATTACCATCGTACTTTTGGTGGCCGTGCTATTTGTCGGGACGGAAGTCAATGGTTCCAAACGCTGGATTCGGATCGCAGGCTTTACCTTACAGGCTTCGGAAGTCGCCAAAGTGATGATGGCAATTTTTACTGCAGACTACGTGGTGCGCCGTGCGGAAGAAGTACGGAATAATATCAAGGGTCTGGTCCGTTTAAGTGCCATCATGGGTGCTACCGTCGGTTTGATTATTCTCGAGCCTGACTTGGGTGCAACCGTGGTAATTACCTTAACCATGCTTGGCGTGTTCTTTCTGGCGGGTGCGCCGTGGATTCAGTTCGGTGTGGCTTTTATGACCTTGGTCGGCGCATTTGCTGCCGCGATTCTGTTGGAACCGTATCGTCTGCAACGTCTGCTGTCTTTTTCGAATCCTTGGGAAGATCCCTTAGGCACCGGTTATCAGCTCTCTAATGCCCTTATGGCCTTTGGCCGTGGGGAATGGGCAGGGGTAGGCTTGGGGCATAGTATCCAGAAAATGTCTTATTTGCCTGAGGCGCATACCGATTTCATGCTGGCAATTTTGGGTGAAGAATTTGGCTTTTTAGGCATTTCAACCATCCTGATCTTGTCCTTCACCATGCTGGTTTGCTGTATCCGCATTGGACACCGCGCCTTGCAGCATCAATATTTGCGTGCCGGCTATCTGGCTTATGGCATCAGTATCATTTTCCTGTTACAGATTCTGGTGAATGCCGGTATGAATATGGGCATGTTGCCGACCAAGGGTTTGACCTTGCCATTTATTAGTTATGGCGGTTCATCCCTGATTATCTGTGCGGTCATGATCAGTCTGATTCTGAAAATTGATTCGACCACGCGTCAGGTCAATCCAAGCCGCGAAGAATCAAGCTTCTAGATTGGAGTTTCGTCCTGGCTCTGGCTGAGCATGGTCCAGTACCGTGCTCGGCATTGCGGTTCCACAATTGGAACAGGTCACAAAAGCAGATTTAGGCTTGGAAAGTGGAATCAAGGGTATAAAAAATAAAGAAAAATAATTACGCTGCTGTTTTAGCTCATAGCCCGAACGAGTACGGCAGACCGGACACAGAAACTGGCTTTTCTCAATGGTTTTGGTTTTAGGGCCGACGCCAAAAATAAAAAACATACTCTTCTTCCTATCAATTTTTCATTCTAGAAGTCTAGCTTAAGTGAAAAGCTGTTTTTATAAATAGTGACCTTGTAGCTCAGTTGTATGTGGAATCCGCTCAATGTCCCATTGTACTACCGCCTGTTGCAGCATCCGATCGGGAGTGTCCAAATCAACTTCAGCCTGATGCAAAGCCTGAAGTGCCTGTTTTAATAATTGGGGTGCCTGAGTTAAATCCAGTGCTTGGGCCAGATTCTGTTTTGACAGTTTTTGCCCCTGATCATTCATTGCCAGCGGTAGATGCATATAGCTCAGACGCGGATAACCGAGTAACTGTCCCAGATAGATTTGCCGTTCGGTATTATCTAAAAGATCAGCTCCACGTACCGCATGAGTCATACCTTGCAGATAGTCATCGACTACTACAGCCAGCTGGTAATTCATAATGCCGTCACGACGTTTTAAGACAAAATCGCCCAGATCTTTTTTCAGTTCTGAACAGTGCTGACCTTGCAGCCGGTCTTCAAAACAGATTTCAACATCTTCAACTTTTAAACGGATGGCCTGATGCTCAAAAGCCAGACCCAAGTTGCGGCAGGTATCCTGATAGATATGGTTGGAACCGAGCATTTTACGGGTACATTGACAAGCATAGACTAGGTCTTGCTGACGTAATTGCTGGATGACGTCTTCGTAAATATCTAAACGGTCTTTCTGGAAAATGATTTCGGCATCAGGTTCAAGCTGAAAGGCATCCATGGCACGCAGGATATGCTCTTCGCTGCCGGGATAAATACGCGGAATGTCGGTGTCTTCAATCCGGACCAGCCATGTGCCTTGATTGGCTTTGGCATCGCAGTAACTGGCAACTGCGGTAATGAGGGAGCCAAAATGCAAAGGGCCGGTTGGCGATGGCGCGAACCGGCCCACATAAGCCATCCTGTTGTCCCCCTCCTTTTTTAAAGGAGGGGTTAGGGGAGGATTATTTACAGACATACTTAACCGTTATTTTGCTTCTCTTTGATCTCTGCAAGGGTTTTGCAGTCAATACATAAAGTAGCCGTTGGACGTGCTTCTAAACGACGCAAGCCAATCTCGATACCACAAGTTTCACAGAAACCATAGTCATCATTCTGGATTGCTTCGATCGACTGTTCGATTTTACGAATCAGTTTACGTTCACGGTCACGGGTACGTAACTCAATCGCAAACTCTTCTTCCTGAGTCGCACGGTCATTCACATCTGGAAGAGCAGTATTTTCGTCTTGCATCGTATTCAGGGTACGATCCACTTCTGACATCAACTCAGCTTTCCAAGCCAGCAAGATTTGGCGGAAATGCTGAAGCTGACCTTCAGACATGTATTCTTCATTTTTTTTAGGTTGATAAGGTTCAATACCAAATAAGCTAGCAGTAGAACCACCGTCAGTCGTTTTAGGCTTAGATTTGCGTACGCGCTTTGCAGCTTTCTCTTCTACAACATCAGTTTGATTGTCTAAGACTTGATTTTGGTTGTCATTCGCCATTTAGGGCATTCCTCATCTATGCGTATGATTGCTACGCAAAAAATATGGTGATATGCAGTTTTTTATCCACCCTGTAGAAAGATTATCCTCCTATGGGGGCCGTCATCATATAGACTTTTTATGCTTATTGATAGTCTTTGATGTCTGGACTATGCATATCACATTTCCTTTGGTTGCAATAAAGTAATGCAAAAAAAACAAATTGAAAAGTTAATAACCTGAAATTTCGGTATTAATATTTTGCTGGCTCAATGCCACCCGTTCAATATAGGTATCAAACTCACCATTTTGTTGCAAATGTAATACACGATAACCTGGTGCCGCCTGATCTAGCGCGAAATCTTCACTTTTAGGTTTAAACTGCACACTGGTCGATGGCGTGGATAAAAAGTAGATGCCATGCCATTCGTTGCAGGAATCCTGATGCACATGACCAAACAGAACCAGCTTGATATTATGATGCCGAGCCAGTACATCTTTTAAATCTTCAGCATTTTTCAGCCGGTGCTGATCAATCCAGTACGATTTCATCGCAAAAGGATGATGATGGCAAGCGACAATGACATGCTGATGCTTAAATTCAAGCAATAATTGGTCCAATTGATCGAGTTGAGCTTGTTCCACCCAGCCATCGATCTTGCCTTGAACGGCACTATTTAACAGGATCATGGTCCAGGTGCCAAAATGAATGGCATGTACCTGATTCGCATGCTGGTGAAAAGGGAACACCCGAGAATCGTCATGGTTACCTGGAATCTGATAATACGGCACGTTTAAAGACTGGACAAATGCTAAATAGCGTTGATAAGTCTGCTCGACCGGCACCTGTGCCAGATCACCGGTATGAATCAGTGCATCCATTTGGGGAAAGCGCTGTTGGATCTGCTGCATCACCTCGTGAAAACTCTGCTCGGGATTCATCCGGGCAAATTCCAGCTCTTCCCGATCCATCAAATGGGTATCAGAAATCTGGATAATGGTCCAATCTGGCTGTGTGTTTATGCTTGACTGCTGAAAACTCATGTCTTTCCCCTTAGACATATTCCTGCAGTATGAATATGTTGTTGCAACCATTGCAAGGCCATAATGACAGGTGCATTTCTTAAGCGACCATTCGTGAGCAAGGACGGAATATCAGCATAATCCAGAATATGCAGCTGGATATTTTCACCTTCATCCGGCATGCCAAAAATACCGCCCTGTTCAGGCAATTCGGTCTGCGCCACATATAAATGAAATAATTCGGAACATGCCCCGGCGGACGGATAGAAGCTGAAAATGTGCTGCAGCTCATCCAGGGTACAGCCTGATTCTTCGAGTGCTTCGCGACGGATGCATGTTTCAGGCGCTTCATCGCCATCCAGAACGCCAGCAATTACTTCGAGTTGCCAAGGAGAGTCGATATCATCCAGTCCGCCAATCCGGAACTGTTCGATCAGGCCGAATTTCTGCTGTTGATGATTGTACATCAGCACACCCGCTGCTTCTGGCCGGTGAATCAGCTCACGTTGCAAAACAGGGGTTGAGCTTTCCTGATTAAATAAACGGTGTTTCAGGCTGACTTGTTCTACCTGAATAAATCCCCGGTACAAGAACTCACGTGCCTCTACGCTAAAGTCTTTTTTATTATAAGAGGCCTGTTTAATAATATTCATATGCTCAGATAGAATGAATTGATTTATTTTCATCCTATCTGAGTTTTTTTTGAAGACAACTGTTTTTTTTACAGTTTTATAGTTTGTGGTATAAATTTTGACCAGAATTATGGTAGTGGGCTTTCATCTGATCCATGCCGGCTTCAATTTCGGCCTGAGAGGTTGCTGGCTGATCAGGATTAGCCTGTTGACTGGCATAATCGCGAACATTCTGGCTAATCTTCATTGAACAGAACTTCGGTCCGCACATGGAACAAAAGTGCGCAGATTTATGTGCTGCTTTGGGCATGGTTTCATCATGCATACTGCGGGCGGTATCCGGATCCAGACTCAAGTTAAACTGGTCTTCCCAGCGGAACTCAAAACGGGCTTTGGACAGGGCATTATCCCGGGCCTGTGCACCCGGATGTCCTTTGGCCAGATCGGCAGCATGCGCGGCAATCTTGTAAGTAATAATGCCGTCTTTGACATCTTTTTTATTCGGCAAGCCGAGATGCTCTTTAGGCGTGACATAACACAGCATCGCGGTACCATACCAGCCAATCATCGCGGCGCCGATCGCCGAAGTAATGTGGTCATAACCCGGTGCAATATCCGTGGTTAAAGGCCCCAAGGTATAAAATGGCGCTTCCTTACAGACTTCCAGTTGCAGGTCCATATTTTCCTTGATCATATGCATCGGGACATGGCCCGGGCCTTCAATCATCACCTGAACATCATGCTCCCAGGCACGGTGGGTCAGCTCACCCAAAGTTCGAAGTTCGGCAAATTGCGCTTCGTCATTGGCATCCTGTACACAGCCGGGACGCAGACCATCGCCAAGACTGAAAGACACGTCGTAGGCTTTCATGATCTCGCAGATTTCATCGAAATGGGTATACAAGAAGTTTTCCTGATGATGTGCCAGACACCACTGCGCCATGATCGAACCGCCACGCGATACGATACCGGTCAAACGGTTGGCAGTCAGCGGTACATATCTTAAAAGCACGCCGGCATGAATGGTGAAATAGTCCACACCTTGTTCAGCCTGTTCAATCAGGGTGTCTTTAAAGATCTCCCAGGTCAGGTCTTCGGCCACACCATTGACTTTTTCCAGTGCCTGATAGATCGGTACGGTTCCAATTGGTACAGGAGAGTTGCGGATAATCCATTCACGGGTTTCATGAATATTCTGGCCGGTCGAGAGGTCCATAATCGTATCTGCACCCCAACGTGTCGCCCAGGTCATTTTCGAGACTTCTTCTTCGATACTTGAACCGAGTGCAGAATTACCAATATTGGCATTGATTTTGACCAGAAAATTACGCCCGATGATCATCGGTTCCAGTTCCGGATGATTGATATTGGCCGGAATAATCGCGCGGCCGGCGGCGACTTCCTGACGCACAAATTCTGGCGTAATTTCAGTCAGGTTTTTTGCACCAAAATTCTGGCCCGGATGCTGGCGCATATCGACACCATCGAGTTGACGTAGGTTTTCACGAATGGCAATGTATTCCATTTCCGGTGTGATAATGCCTTGCTTGGCATAATGCATCTGGGTGATGTTGCGGCCGCATTTGGCTTTGCGTGGTTTTTGAATATGCGCGAAACGGATCGCAGCGGTACGGATATCGCGTAAACGCTGGCGGCCAAATTCAGAACTGAGCTGATCCAGAATTTCACTATCGTTGCGCTGCTCAATCCAGCTTTCACGAATATTCGGCAGACCTTTGTTCAGGTCAATCGTCACATCGGGGTCAGTATAAACACCAGACGTGTCATAGACCATTAATGGCGGATTATGTTCACCGCCCAGACTGGTCGGGGTTTCACTTAAGGAAATCTCCCGCATCGGTACCTGAATATCAGGACGGGAGCCTTGCAGATAGACTTTACGTGAGGCAGGCAGAATTCGCGTTAAATCGCGTGCTTCCTGTTCATGAGCGGAGAGAGAAGTTTCAGAAGAAAGATTCGTTAACTGGTTCATGGCTATGATCCTTATGAATGACATCAACGAATCAAGCACGACCAAAAACGTAGGCAGATTTATCCTGAACAGATAAAGCAAGGGCTGGGTTTTTAGCTGGCTTGATTCCTACGCAGGTATTAACCTGATCAGGTTCAACGGTACTCATGCTCAATTCCTGATAACGATAAAAGGAATCACATGATCTCAGCGAGGCATTACTCGCGCTCCGTCAAGCGAGGCTAAAGCTTAGCTCAGTTTAGGCAGAATAAACAGGTCTAAATCTCTCAACTTTAAGCAAGGAGTAATTCAGACCTTGTCAAATGAACTGACTCTATCACTGATGAACTAGATGCAGATGGCATCAGTAAAGCAGTCTTTATCGTATTTTTGTGAGGGTGGACTGATCTGGGCATAGTACAGAATCTGTTCTGCTTCCGAGCGGTTTCTATAATCGGCAGGCAAGGCTTGCTGGCGCTGTTCCGGAGTCATGTCCAGAAATTCCAGAAACAGGCGTGCCTGTGTGGACAGCGTGGATTTCTGGCCGCTCGACAGTTCAATAATGGTTTCCAGATGACTGGTATCGACAGCATAACGATCACGATAATCTTCAGACACCGACGATTGCTCGGTACCTCTAAACAGGAAATAGGTATATTGCTTCAGCAGATATTCGGCATCGCGTTTATAACTGCTATTCGGATAAGTCTTGAGATAATCTTCCCAAAGCAGGCTGCGGGCTGCAATATCAGCGGCTTCAATCTGCAGGCGTTTTTCTACCAGCACCGGTTCCATATTCTGTTCCGCCAGATTTTCAATAAAGGCTTTTTCAGCGGCCGGTAAATAAGGGGCAAAAATACGCGCCAGATATTCCGGACTGCGGCGATAATGTAAAGTGCCATCTCCCAGATCCAGCAGTTCTACATAAGCCTGCCCCTTGTGTTTTAACAGATACTGGTCACGTGAGGTGAGCTGTTGAAAATGCGCATGCTGAATGGTCGGATGCTGGGCCATTTCCAGCGCATACTGCTCAAAGGCACGTTGCTGAAATTCGGTGCGATCTACCTTTAAAAAGCGCTGATACATTTCGGTAGAGCGTTGCATCAGGTGCTTCTGCTCCGCCAAGTCCATCAACGGCAGGCATACTTTAAGATCCTGATTAATCTGCTCCAGCGCAAACGTCGTGCGCTGGTCATTAATCTGGGACATATTTTTTTCAATATTCTGGCACATGAGGCTAAAGTCATTGACTGGACTTTGCGTTTGCTTTGCCTCAGTCTGTTCGACCTGGATCTGTGGATCTGAAGGCTGTTGGCAGCCCCCAAGAAGCAGCACGCTACCAGCAATCAAACAGGCTTTGAATATCGACGGGAATGGCATTAACACTATGCTTCAGGACTCTGTATATAGGTGAATTCAGAAAATAACGGCCTTACTGGGAGGTATATTGTATAGATCAAATTAAAATACTATGTTTAGTATTGTGAATTGCTTTGTTACATTGCAGACAGAGATCTTGAAAATTGAATTAATCGTGAATAAAACGCGATAGTTATATTAAAAAGCTCTGTACACGACAAATTTCACAGAACCCTTATCCTATCAGGATTCTGCTTTCTTAAAATTGCCAAAATTTCCTTAAACTCTTCTTTTTTCCCAAAACCAATTAAACGCTG